>JAIXQS010000174.1 GCA_027485615.1 Verrucomicrobiaceae bacterium | reverse complement strand
GGTAACAGCACGATCGATGCCTCTAATACCGCTGGCACAACGCTGACCGGACTCGTGTCCGGTGGAAGTGCCCTGACCAAAACGGGAAGCGGCAGTTTGACGTTCAGCCCCGGTGTCGGTAATGCAGACACGCTGGTGGGCTTGGTACTTACAAGCGGCCAAGTAAACATCAATAGCGGTGCCTTCAACATTACGGGTGTCGGAGTGCAAGACCCTGCGTCAGGTCTGTGGTTGAATGGCGGCAGCCTCACGGTGGCGGGCGGTGCGCTGTCGACAGCCGGACATATGGCCTTACAGAATGGCACGCTTACCGTTTCCAGCGGCACCTACATATCAAACCAATGGCTGCTCAACGGCTACGGTGGCACGGCAACAACGACTGTAAGTGGCGGACTTATCGATATCGGTGGCATCCGTGTGAGTCAAGGTGTCGGAACCGTCAACCTGGATGGTGGCACCATCAAATTGAGTCAATTTCAAAGCGTCGGATTCACTGGCACCGTGAATTTAAATGGAGCCACAGTGCTAGCGAGGGCAAACGCCACAGACTTCACACAGACTGCAAATACCACCTACAACGTGAAGGCTGGCGGTGCGATCATCGACACGGCGGGCTTTAATATCACGGCTGCGGCGAACTTGCTGGCCGGTTCACCGAACGGTGGCCTGACCAAGAATGGTGCCGGCACGCTGACCCTCACCGGCAACAGTACTTACACCGGCCTAACAAACGTCACCGCAGGCACCCTGCAACTCGACGGCTCGGTTGCGGGAAATCTCACGGTGCAGTCCGGCGGGCGGTTGATTGGCAGCGGGACCATCCAAGGAAATCTCACCGTGGCAAGCGGAGGCATCGTCCATTTGACCGACAGCACGTTTACGGTCAACGGCAGCATCACCAACAACGGCCTCATCATTCTCAGCAACGGCGCCCACTTCACAGGCACCAGCCCTTCGTTTGTGAATAATGGCACGCTGGACATCATCAACGCAGGCACCTTCACGCCACCACCCGGTTTCGAGAACAACGGGGTGATCCTCGATGCAAGCGCAGCCCGGGTGGCCTCTGTTTCCAAGTTGGACAACACGGTCACCGTTACAATCGACTCCCACACGGGGCATACGTATCAACTCCAATACTCCCCAACATTGACCGCCGGGACGTTTACAAACATCGGCGCGCCGCAGACGGGTAGTACCGGCACGACTCTTGTCTTTACCGATCCCGCAGCGACGGGTTCGAGCGGCTTTTACCGGGTGGTCGTGGCACCATAACACAGCTCACGTTACCATTTCTGGTGAATGATCAAGTGCAGTGACTAACGAAAAATCAAACGTCACCGAACTACGATGATATCTCTCCGTTCCCTTCTCGGCTCGCCCGCAAAAAAAAGGGATCGCCTGCCTGCTCGTGCTGCTCGTCACGCTGCGTGCTGCGGGTGAAGCGCAGACCACCCCCCTTTTCCCCGCCCTCCGGTCCGACCCAATGGCTCTTTCAGGAGCCTCCCGCCAAAAGCAATTTCCTAGCAGTCAACGGCGAAGTGACTCACGTTTCCAACGTGAATGTGCAGAAACTGCCGGACGGCTCGCTCCACATGCTCGCCACCGCCTGGCCTGATGCCAATAACATGAACAAAACCTGCCAAAAAACACTTGGCGAAACGACCCTGAGAGGTACGCTCAAATCGAACTGAAAAACCATATGAATTCACCGCTTGAACCCAACATTTTTCCTGCCGAAACACCGCCCACCGGCGCGCCGAAAAACCTGTTCCGCCCCTCCCACCCGCACTCCCCTGTTTCTCCGCCTCCGGCCCTGTCATCGGCCTTCTCCAAAATCCATATCCCTGCCATTTTCGTAGCAGCCCTTGGCACCTGCGCCCTGTATGCCGAGGCTCCGAAAGCCGAGGCGTTTGGCAAGACCACCGACGGCACCGCTGTCGAGGTGTTCACTCTCACCAACGCCAATGGCATGAAACTCCGTGCGATGACATACGGCGCCATCGTGGTCAGCCTTGAAACGCCGGACCGCGACGGCAAGTCAGCCGACATCGTGCTCGGCTACAACACGGTTGATGAATACATCAAGGACACGCCGTATTTTGGCGCGATTGTCGGTCGGTATGGCAACCGGATTGCCAACGGCAAGTTCTCGCTCGATGGCAAGGAATACACGTTGGCCACCAACAATGATCCCGGCGGCATCAAGTGTTCGCTGCACGGCGGCCTGAAGGGTTTCGACAAGGTCGTCTGGAAAGGCGAAGGCCTCGTCACTGAGGACGGTTCGCAGGGCGTCAAATTCAGCTATGTGAGCAAGGACGGCGAGGAAGGATACCCTGGTAATCTCACGCTGAGCGTCACCTACTCGCTCAACGACAAGAACGAGTGGAAGGTCAACTACGCGGCCACCACCGACAAGGCCACGCCGGTCAACGTCACGCAGCACAGTTATTTCAACCTCAAGGGCGAAGGCAATGGCGACATCCTCGGCCACGAATTGATGCTCGCCGCCTCGAAGTTCACACCGGTAACAGCCGGGCTAATCCCCACCGGCAAACTCCTCCCGGTGGCCGGCACGCCGTTTGATTTCACCAAGCCCACCGCCATCGGCGAGCGCGTCAAATCCGATGACGAGCAGATGACATTCGGCGGCGGTTACGACCACAACTGGGTGCTCGACAACCAGGATGGCACACTTGCTTTGGCCGCGAAGGTTTACGAGCCGACCACCGGGCGCACCATGGAAGTGCTCACCACCGAGCCGGGCATCCAGTTTTATTGCGGCAATTTCCTCGATGGTAAACTCAGCGGCAAGGCTGGCAAAAAGTATGAGTTCCGCAACGGCTTCTGCCTCGAAACCCAACACTATCCGGATTCCCCTAACCAGCCGAACTTCCCCAGCACCATCCTCAAGCCCGGCAAGACCCTGACGAGCACCACCATCTTCCGCTTCGGCAGCAGGAAGTGAGCGACCGGCTGCGGAGGCGCCTAGTCGCCTAGTCGCCTGCGGAATCGCCTGGTAACCCCAGGCGCTACTGCTTTGTGGGAGTCTCGGACTCGCTGAGCTGTTGCCGGTATTGCTCTTTGTAAGGATTGATTTTCGGCGCGGTCTTCCACGCCTCCTCATTGTCCAGACACGGCAGAACGGAGGTCCACCAGGCGTCATACGCCTTATCCAGCTTGCCAACGACATCCTTCTGGTTGGCGGCCAAATCCCTTGTTTCACCGGGGTCGGCCTTGAGGTCATACAAGCACCAGCGACCATTTTCCCGCACCTGCAGATACTGCTGCCAGCGGACACTGCACGGCCCGTATTGCTCCGGCTTCGAGCCTTTGCCCCAACGGCCGACGTGGGTGAAGAGCATTCGTTCATCATGCCAAGCGGCCTGCGGATTTTCCAGAAGCGGCAGTAGGCTGAACCCATCGAGTTGGCTTGCCACACCCTCCGGAATCTTCGCCGCAGCTAGTTCCGCAAGCGTCGGAAACAAATCCAAATGCGCCGTGAGTTTGTCACACGCCGCCGGTTTGATGGTGCCCGGCCAGCGCCACAAGGACAGCGCCCGGGTTCCGCCGTTAGAGGCGGTAAGTTTACCCCCACGCATCCCGGCATTGAATATTTTGCAACCGTCGAGGCCGCCATTATCATTCATGTATACCACCAGCGTGTTGTCATCGATGCCCAGGTCTTTTAACTTATCCATCAGCTTACCGACGTTCTCATCAATGTTGGCGATCATGCCAAAGAAGCAGGCCTCGCTGTCGCTGACTTTGCCCGCATACACATTTTTATATTGATCCGGCACTGCCAGTGGCCAGTGAGCCGCGTTGGTAGGCAAAAACACAAAGAATGGCTGGTCGTCCTTGACCGACGTCACCCATTGCAGCGCCTGTTGGAAAAACACATCCGTGCAATACCCCTCCGTCTTTTGAAATCGACCGTTGTGCTTTATCACCGGGTCGAAATACGAATTGCCGTTCACATCGCCGCCGGAACCTTCTTGCGTCTGGCCAATTCCACCGCAGCCATGAATAAACACTTCATCAAACCCGCGCTTTTCCGGCTGATATGCATCTTCATCGCCCAGATGCCATTTGCCGAAAATGCCGGTGGCATAACCAGCTGATTTGAGGACCTGGGCAATGGTTGTGGATTTCAGGCTCATCCGCTCACGTTCATAAATCGTATGAGTGACGCCATTTTTGAACTCATGTTTGCCGCTCATCAACGAGGCACGCGTGGGTGAACAGGCCGTGCTTACATGGAAATCGTCGAAATGGATGCCCTCGTCATACATTTTGTCGAGATTCGGGGTTTTGAGAACCGGGTTACCATTGCGTCCAAGATCTCCATATCCTTGGTCATCGGAGAGAATCATAATGATGTTAGGCCTGCGGCCGGCCATGGGTTTCCCCTCAGCGGCGGTGGCCTGGTTTGGCGTCGCCAGGACGGCAACACACAGTCCAAAAATTTTAAGCAAATCACGCATTTTCATTAGTATGTTATCTATCACTTCATTGGGATCGGGCCGGTTCACGCAGACTGGCCTTGAACTCATCGAGCCTCTCGGAAGCCTCGTTGGATCCAGATTGGGTCCACTGCTGTGCTGGTTTCAACTAGATTTTCAAAGTGTTAAAACTATGCTAGAGCCTCGCTGGTTTCGCCGAGACTCCGCCTCATAAACCGGCTTTGACATCAGCCTGAATTCATTCGAATATCATGCAATGTTTCATTTGTTGCGCTGCCTTGCCCTCTGCCTAGTCCCTTGGTGCCCCGTAGTTGCCGCCGAGCAGTCCGCAAAGCCGGACGCCCCAACCACCCCGTCGGTCTCTCAACCGGACATTCGCGCTGCCGATCAGCCGCCTCTGCCAGACGCTCCACTGATCCGGCCGGACATGCCGCCAGCCAATCCGGAGCCCCCTCCAGCCAATCCGGTTCCGCCGAACACCGAGCCACCCGCGCCGCCGAAAGCCGCCCTCTCTATGGTCCAGCTCGACGCGGACCGCTTCAAGATCGGTGATGTCGAATTGAACAGACAGACCCGCGCGATTCGTTTTCCGGCCACCATCAACATGCGCGAGGGCTTGCTGGAATTCGTGATTGTCCACGACAAGGGCAAGGTTCACGAATCGCTGCTGCGAACCGCCATCAACGCCACCCACCTCAATCTCGCACTCAAGCTCCTGCGCTATCAGAGTTCGCCCGAGCTGTTCATGTTGCGCGACGAGGAAGGCTTCCCAAACGGCCTGATGCCCGTCGTTGACGCCAAAACCAAGGCCGCCGCCCGCGTCGAGATCCGGATGCTTTGGGAGGACGGCGAAACAGAGCATTCCGTCTCCGTCAACGAGTGCATCATCAACAACAGAAATAACACGGTCATGCCCGCCGGCCCGTGGGTCTATGGAGGCTCGGCGGTCCATGACGGTCGTTATGTCGCCGAAGTGACCGGTGACATCGTTGCCATCCTCACCACCCAAGCCGCGATTTTCAACTATCCCGGCGATAACAACCGGGTCGGCGAAGACTACGCCAGTTGGTATGCCCTGACCGAGATGATCCCTGACGTTGGAACAGCGGTGACCGCCGAAATCCGCCCGTGGTCCCCGGCTGCCGAGCCCGCGACCAGGCCGACACCAAATCCCGCGCCCAAAACGGAATAAGGCCCGATGAACCAGCGGCTGACCACCCTGAGTCCCGGCACCTAACCTGCTTGCCGCCGCGGATGATCCGGCCACCGCGGCTCAAGCTGTCAACCTATTCGGCCTTGACCTGTTACCAAAGGCGCCGAAGCCAATGCCGCTTTTGTCGCCTTATTCGATTCAGGCCGCCTTGGCGATGACCTATGCCTAGGCGGTCGGTGTCACCCGTTTGTCACCCGTTTGTCACCCGTTCTTGTTGTTGGCGGTCCGCCGCCGCAGGGCTATGAACTGACAGATCAAAAAATTGATCCCTTTCACCACCGAACCGCCATTTCCCAAAAATGGACAACATAACCCTATGTATTTAAACGCCTCCCCACGATTCTTTCGAGCCTTTTTCACCTCGCTCCCGCTGATCTCCCTGCTAGCTTTGCCATGCTCGCTGCGGGCCGCCTCCCCCGCGCCGGATCTCACCGCCCCGGGGGAGATTGCCAAAGTGCACCGCGCCTGGACCTGGAATCTGGGGCCCAGCGGAATGCGCGGATGGATTTATCATGCCTGGCCGGCCACCATGAATCATGATGATGTCACGGCGTTTGCTCCCTATCAGATTCTGGTGACCGCAGTAGCCGATGGCACGCCGGCCGCCGGAGTGATGGCCGTCGACGACGTGATCCTTGGCGTAAGCACCGGAAAGGGCCCCGTGCCGCTCTTCACCAGCGACGCGCGCAAGAGCCTGGGCTGGGCGATCGGCGAGGCCGAGGCCGGCAATGGAGTTCTCAGATTCAAGCGCTGGCGTGCGGGAACCGTCACCGATGTCTCCATCACCCTGCCCGTCATGGGTGCTTTCTCGGACACCGCGCCCTACAATTGTCCCAAGTCCGCCACGATCATGGCCAACGCCGCCAAGAGTCTCGCACAAAGGCTCAAAACCGAGGGGTGGCGCAAAGATCTTGATGGCAGGGAAGCCATCAGCGCGCTGGCCCTGCTGGCCACCGGCGATCCCGCATACATGCCGATGCTGCAGGAGTATGCCCGGAAACTTGCTCCCCCGGATTATGTCGCAGGCGGAAACGCGTGGCATTTCTATAACGGCATCTTTCTGGCAGAATACTATATGATCACCAAAGACGAGCAAGTGTTTCACGGGCTCAGCGAGTATGTCAAATTCGCGGCTAGAAACTCGGATCTTTGCGGCACGACCGGCCACGGGTTTGCCACAATCCCGCCTCCTGGCGGTTGGGGTGATGGGCGCCGTGGTTCGATCGCTCCTTATGGCGCGATCAACTCGGCCGGATTGCCCGTCCAACTTACCATCGTGCTGGGCAAAAAGGCGGGCGTGGTGGATCCGGAGATTGATCCGGCCATCAAGCGAGCCGCCGGCTTCTTTGGATATTATGTCAACGGCGGATCCATTCCCTACGGCGAACACCAACCGTTTTGGGGCGAACACAAAATCGCAGGTCAGGGCCGGGAATATTATGATCACCGCAGTAATGGCAAGGACGGGATGTGTGCGGTCTTGTTCAGTTGTATGGAAGACAAACCAGCGCAGGCGGAGTATTTCTCACGCATGTGCGTGGCGGGAACCCGGGCCGAGGCCTACGGGCATACGGGGCAGGGTTTTGCGTACCTGTGGACCCAACTGGGTGCCAACATGGGCGGACCGACCGCAGGCGCGGAATTCGCGAAAAGAAAGCACTGGGACCGAAACATGAAGCGCCGCAGTGACGGCTCGTTTGTCTATGAAGGTGGAGAGCAGTGGGGGGCCGGGCAGGCCCAGGATCGCACCGTCGATGGCAAGACCATCAACGCTTATTGGGATAATACTTATCAATATTGGGGCATTCCGACTGCTTATTATATTTTGCACGCCGCCATGCCCTTGAGAAAACTCTACATCACCGGCAAAGGCTTGGACCCGGCGAAGGAACTAAGCCCCAAGAAGGTAGCCAATGCCCTCTGGGCCGGTGAATTCGCCGCGGATTGCGCCAGCTTTACCAAGGAACAACTCGTCGCCGCTCTGGGCGAATATGACCCTATTGTCAGGTTGAATGCCGCTACTGAACTGGCCACCCGCTCGGTGAGCGTCACCGAGGTGAACGCACTCATCGTCATGGCGGAAAATCCCGACGATATCTATCAGCGCAATGGAGCCTGCACGGCCCTGGGTTGCCTGAAAGCCACCAGCGCGATCCCCGCCCTGACCCGCCGGCTCAAGGACCCCGACATGTGGGTCCGCTCCAGAGCCGCCCTCGCGCTGGCAGAAATGGACGCGGCGGCACTGACATCATCCGTACCCGAAATGGCGGATGCGTTTATCTCGAATGTGACGGCCCCTCTCCCATGGGATCCGGGTTTCAATGAGAACGATTTCCTCCAGATGGCCAACGGCTTTCTGGCAGGGACTTTGTTCAACAAGTGTGCTGATACCATGCTCAAAGCCGACAAGAACCTGCTCTATCCTGCGGTGCGCGTCGGACTCAAACAGCCGACCGGAAATTGCCGGGGCCAGCTCAACAACTTCGTGGAAAACTTGTTACCCGAGGCCGATGTGCAGGCATTGTTCCCGGAATTGGTCGAATGCGCCAAAGTCCAGACATCGATGGACACCTTCATGGGCGGCTATCCGCCGATCGCAGCCATGAGGGCGATGTCGCGGACCAAGGTGCAGGATGGAATCGAGGTCATCAACGACAACGTGTCATTCTACAAGTCATTCGCTCTGACTGAATTGCCGAAATTTGGCGAGGCGGCCCGCTGGACGCTGCCGGATTTGCGCACCGCAGTAGCGAATTGGGAGCCGTCCGGTAAGAATTATGACGAACTTGTAAAAGCCGCGGCCTCCCTGGAAGCCGCCACGACCTCTCCGGCACCGGTATATGCCCTGCCGAAGGCCACCCCGATCATCCTGGCCACTCCGGTCAACACGCCCAAAACCATTGCCTTGACCGGTAACTCCTTCCGGACGACTCAGGTGACCTGTGCTGTCGCGACCCCACCGTCGCATGGCACCCTCACGGGCTATGCGCCCAATCTAACATACACTCCCGCCGCCGGCTATCAGGGCGTGGACAGTTTCACTTTCACCGCCGCCGACAGCCTGATGACTTCCCGGCCTGCCACGGTGCATATCGTCGTCGGCGCCGGCGGCACCGGATTGACCGGGTGTTATTACGACAACCCGGATTTCACCGCGCCCAAGACAAGGCGGATCGATCCCTCCATCAACTATGACTGGAGTTCCTCACCGCCCGCTTCGCTGGCCGCGGGCACCTACAGCGTGCGCTGGACCGGGCAGGTGCTGGCACCCGAGACCGGGACCTACCGGTTTTCCACCCGCAGCAGCGAAGGAGTTCGCTTGTGGATCAACGGCACGCAGTTGATCGACTCCTGGAAGGACCAGCCGACCAACCTGTGGAATGACAGCACCTCCATCACCCTGACCGCCGGGCAGATATACAACGTGAAGATGGAATACTATAACAATGCCAATCCGGCCACGGTGCGGCTCTTTTGGTATATGCCATCCAACCGCGACGCCATAATCATTCCTCAGGAGTTGTTATTTCCCGAGTCCTCGGTTTGCCTCACATCCCCTCTGGACGGCGCGCGTATCGGTCTGCGAGCCGGTCAACCGACGACCGTGATGCTCGAGACCGACACCTCGGACGTTCCCGGCAAGGTGACCAAGGTGGCCTACTATAATGGCGACAAGCTCATTGGCTCCAATGCCACCGCACCGTTTTCGTTTGAATGGGCAAACGTGCCCGTAGGTAACTACCGCATCACCGCCAAGGCCGCCTACATCCCCGGGTTGGCCAGCGCGAGCCAAGCTAGCACCACGAAGTCAAAGAACGCTAGGCCGGGTAACACCATTCCCAACGCTAAAAATCTTAAGATCAGCACATCGGCTGTTGCGGCGATTACCGTGGATAGCTATTCGGTTCCCGTCACCGAGAGTCTAGCCTGCCACTTTGACGCGTCGGTGGGCGTCACCACCGATGCCAACGGGGCGGTCAAGACCTGGCAAGACCGGTCCGGCAACGGGCATCACGCAACCTTGGACACCAGTGCCTGGAACAGCGGCACGGCGACCGTGGTCGCAAATCAAATCATGTCACTGCCGACGGTCCAAATCCGTGGGGGATGGTTCGACATCGCCGGAAAGTTGTTCGCCAAAGAGCAATATGTCGTGATGCGTTCGCCCAACGCCATTTGGACCAAGACCGGCGCGTTCATCGGTCGTAAATCCTTTGACAGCCTATCGGTTCGGGTCTCCAGCTACACGGTAAATCGTGAAGGCACCGGCTTCTGGGATATGCCGGCGGCATGTTCCAAAAATGGCGTGGCCACCATGGATCTCAAGCCCATCACCGACTACATGATCGTCAAGGTTACCGTCGATGACAGGGCGAACGCGGAGAACTTGGCAAAGTATCCGTACTGCCAGATCGGGCGGACCGAAAAAGAGGCTGGCATGGACTGGGACGTTGCTGAAATCATCGGCTACAGCAAAGCACTGTCGCCAGATGACGAGGCCTTGGTCGGCGGCTACCTGGCGGCCAAATATGGGATCGCCACGGCCTATCCGGCTACCGGCAGTCTCGCCAACAAGGCCGCTACCGCCATCACCACCACCTCGGCCACGCTCAATGCGAAGCTCTTGTGCAACAATAACAATTACAACGTGGTCGCCTACTGGGGCCCCGTCGACGGTGGACTGACCCCCGCCAATTGGGCGAAATCGGCCACGATCAGCTCGCCAGGCAAGGTAGCGTCGATCGACCTCAACCGCGCGCTCACCAATCTGGCTCCCGGCACAACCTATTACTTCACCTTCAGCGCCACCAACTCGCAGCACACGATCTGGGCGGCCGCACCGTTGAGTTTTACGACGACCTCCACGGCCAAGGATTTCCTGACCTTCGGTGCCAACGTCTCAGGCAGCAGTGCCAGCATTGACAGCGCGGCGGGCACTGTGGCTTGGACCGTGCCACACGGCACGGACCTCACAAAACTCGCACCGGCCTACACGGTCTCGGCACAGGCAGCGGGCTCTCCGGCATCCGGCACGAACGGGAATTTCTCCACCCCGCAAACCTACACCCTCACTGCCCAGGACAAGTCCACCAAAGCCTATACCGTCACGGCCAGCACGGATCCCAAGCTGCCATCCTCAACGAATGCCACGCTCGCCGCCCTGGAGGACGAGGTAACGCCGCTGACGGCTAAGAATTTCGGCTTCTCGGATCCGAAATCCGCCGCGCTCACCGAGGTGCGCATCACCTCGCTCCCGGCGAAAGGCATACTGAAGTTCAAGGAAACTCCCGTGACGACTGTCCCGCTGACCATTGCGGCGTCTGACATCGGCAAACTGACCTATCAGTCCGCGTTGCATCAACACGGCACGCCATACACGACGATCGGGATCAAGGTCAAGAATGCCAACAACCTATGGAGCAACGCCAACGCGGTGATGACGGTGAATGTCACGCATGTGAACCATCCGCCCACCTCCGCCGGCGCCTCGATGCTCGTGAAAAACGACGCCATCAGGACGTTTACAGCCATCGACTTCCCGTTCGCGGATGTGGATAAAGGTAACAGGTTGAGCGCGGTGAAGGTGACTTCGCCCCCGGATCATGGAAAACTCCATCTGGGCGGAGCCGCCATAACATCCGCCACGGACGTCCCGGTGGCCGACCTCGCGACTCTCACCTACACGCCCGCCGCGGACTACGCCGGACCCGACTCGTTCAATTACCAGGTGAGTGATGCCAACGCCTTCAGCGCGGACGCCGCGATGGCCATCACCGTCAAATCGGCATCTGTGATCGAGGTGGCCAACGGAAGTTTTGAAACGGCGGGTAACGGGCTTGGGGGTCCTTGGGCCATGTTCGGCAGCCCGTGGCCCACTTCTGGTTTGGCTGGGAATTTCCAGCAAATTCAAGCCGTGACCGGCGGCGTCTTTACCAGTGCGCCCGACGGCAATTGGATCGCTCTGATCAGCACGGATGACGTGCCATCTAACGCTCCCCTCGTCCAGAACCTGGCGGAAAGCGTTGCAGTCGGAGACACGGTTTCGGTGACCTTTTCGCTCGGCAGGCCAAAAGACGCGCCCGGGGGCAAAGGGGTGGCATTTTTCAAGGTGGATACGACCCTTTATCCCATGGAGTTCGATACCACCTCATTGGCCCCCGATAGCTGGAAAACCTATACGATAACCAAAACCGTCACCAATCCGGGAGTTTTGAGCCTCGGGTTCTACGGCAGCACAAAAGACAGCTCCTGGTTGGACAAGATCGGCCATGTCACCGTGACACGCCGCAAACGCTGAAGCCCGAACGCTGGTATCGAACAGTCATTCGCCATCTACCGCGAGGCCCCCTCAGCATCGGCTCATCAAGTGACATGACGTCGTGGCGGTAATTTCTAGAAAAAACGTATGATCCCCCTTTTAGCCCCTCGAATGGGGCCCCGCCCCGCAGTTCATTTTGTAACCCGTTTGTCACCCGTATTTTTTCTTCCGGACTGACGCCATGCCACTACATTGTAAGACATTACAAATGGCTCAACCACAGAATTACCAGCAATGACCCTCAAAAGCACAGGCCTGATGCCGACCGGGATGAACCGTTCGCAACGCCGCAATCGGATGTCTCACTGCCGTAGCCGCGGTTTCGCGCTGGTAGTCACGCTTTCGCTGATGATTCTGCTTACCGTCCTTGCCGTCGGACTTCTCTCGCTTTCAAGCGTTACCCTGCGCAGCTCGTCTCAATCCCAAGGCCAGGCAACCGCCCGCGCCAACGCCCGCCTCGCCCTCGCTCTCGCCATCGGGGAGCTCCAAAAGCAGACCGGCCCCGACACGCGGGTCACCGCCCGTGCCGACATCCTCGACAAAAACAACCCGCCGGTGCTCGGCGTGTGGAAAAGCTGGCAGGGCGACAACCACGAAACCACCGGGACATACGCCGGGCGTCCGGTTTCCCCAGGAGACTATCCAGCCGCAAAGAAAGCCCGTTTCCTCACCTGGCTGGTGTCAGGAGATCCCGCAGTGGTGACGGATTCCACAAAAGTGCCTGACACCACGGCAGGCACCGGGAAAATCACGCTGGTCGGTCCCGGTTCGGCGGCGCCCGACACAGCGACCACCAAACTGCGAGTGAATCTTACTCCCACACCACTTTCATCAGGAAAAGATACGGGAAGTTACGCCTGGTGGGTCAGCGGAGAGAACCAAAAAGCCCGTCTCCCAAAGCCATACAAAATAAGCAATAATACGGTTGGGAACTGGGCGCCGCAGATCAAGTCACACACGGTTGCCGATCCAGCGGTATTTCGCATGAACTCTTTGTTGGCAGATGCCACACCCGCCAACAAAGCAGTCACTCTCCGGCAGGGTGATCTCATCGCAACTCCCGGGACACTTCCCATGTCCAAGGAATTTTTCCACGACCTCTCGGCCGTTTCGGTGGGGCTGCTGACCAACACGGCCACCGGCGGCTGGCGCAAGGATCTCTCCCTGCTCACCGAAAATTGGAATCTGGAACCCAAGTCCAACCAGCCGTTTTTCCGCGTGAAACCCGGCGAGGACATCGCCTTTAATATTCCCGTGATCGGAAACCACCGCCCCAGCACGTCCCTGTTTTATCCTTGGTCAGCCTACTGCAAAAATAACAGCTTTGCACCAGCCCTGCAACATGGGGCGGTGGCCAGTTGGGAGAACCTCAAGGACTGGGCCACCCTTTACAAGGAAATGCCTACCAGCCCTAACACAACCAGCATTTCCGCACGTGCCGGCAATTTCACAATTGGTAATGCTGCCAATGATTTCAAATACCTGCATCGAAACCGCATCATGCCCGTCATTGCGCGTATCCAGTGGGTTTTTTCCCACTACGCTATATTCTCAGATCCAGCGAATCCCACAACTTCCCTCTATACACCCAAGCTGCTGATTACACCGATCATCACCCTGTGGAATCCTTACAACGTGTCGATCAATTCCATTCCAAACAGCAACTTCGAGCTCACCTATTGCACGCCAGAAGCATTCCGATTCAAAGTCGGCGCAGTCCAAAATAATCTCTATAACAGCGTCTTGAGCTGCAACAACAGCCTTTTCCCGCCTACAGCCTTTTCCAGTGCCTCGCTTTCTGGACAAACAAGACAAAATACAGGCATGAAATTTATTATTCCATCGTCATATACCTTCAAGCCTGGAGAAACTCTCGTTTTCAGTCCGTCTGATACTCCGGCTCCATTCGGAGATGTTACGCTAACACCTGGCGCGCGCTACCGAGGGGGCTTCCATGTCCCCATAAGAAAAGACGACGGAACCGAGTTTACCGCGCTTCCAGGCAACACCAGCGTGAAACCCGAAGCCCGATTCGATGCCTTTTTCGGAGATGATAGGACCACTGATAAGAAATGGCAAGGCGTTGGTATCATCATGAATCAGAGTGATAGAGATCCTGATCTTCAATATAGACTGGCGTATCGCTATCAAGTTTACCCTGACGTCGCGAGCGCAGTATATAAACTTCCAGAACCCGAACTTACAGGCGCCAACCTCCAAGATTTGGTAAAAGTAGATGTTTCAGGGGTGGTCTATTCGCCGCAACCGTTCATGACCACGTTTTTCGGCGCGCGAATCGCGAGCCAAACCTACTTCCCCGTTAAAGGCTTTGTCCAATCCAGCCCGTTCGTCAACCACACGGTCATGGGCGGGGCGCGGACTTCGAAGGATTGGGAAGCAGAGTACGAGTATCCCGGCACAGCCCATCCTGTCAACTCACCTTTTGATTTCGGCTTTAGACGCCTTGCCCCATTTGACAGCAGCCTTCCCAACGCTGATCTCGCCAACCGCGGTTTCATTGTAAGCGGCTTAGAGAGCAACAACGGGCTCACCCGCTGTATCATTGCCGAACTCCCGACCCAGCCCATCCAGTCGCTTGCCGAGCTCCAGAACTGGAACCTGCGTTACGAAAATCCATCTCCACCCTTTTGCTTCAACATCGTCGGCAATAGCGATGCCACCCCCCTCATTCCCGCCAATAAGGTATTCAACTTACCCCCTAATAAACTTCCGACACCCGGCCAAGAGCTCCAGCACGACGACTTCTATTGCGCGAATCACGTCCTTTTTGATGACTGGTTCGTTTCCTCCATCGCTCCGAAACCAGCCAATCTCGGTGTGCCCGCAGGCACGCTGGATTCCAAGAAAACATTCACCGATTTCGTATTGAGCACAGACCCGTTACGGGGTCAACCGCTTCGCAACAGCGCTTACCTGCCTATCAAGATAGATAGCGACGCTGCGCTGAGCAAGCCCGCGCCCGATAGGACCGAAGCCGAAAAGCTTTTTACCGCTCACGCAAGCAAGGCGGGCGATTGGAAAACCATCGCTTCCCGCATCGAGGTGGAAGGCATGTTCAACGTCAATTCCACTTCGGTCAAAGCCTGGCGAGCCCTGCTAGGCCACGCCCGTAATCAGAGAATTCCATACGTCACCCCCACAGGCAGCGCCGTGTCTGGCGCACAAGACTACGTCAACAGCCGCTTCTCCGTTGCGGGCGATGTCGAGGCAAAATCCATCGGCACTTCCGGCCAGTTTCCCGCCGCTGCGGAGTTCACTGGCTACCGCAAGCTCGCCAGCGAGGTTCTCGACCCCAGCGCGGTTCTCGACCGCTTCGCCGAGGAAATCGTCAATCAGGTTCGGGCCCGCGGGCCGTTCCTCTCGCTTTCAGAGTTCGTCAACCGGCAATTATCATCCGGTAATTTGGCCCTTGCCGGAACCATCCAGGCTGCCCTCAACACGCTCGCCGCAGACAGTAAGACCAATCCCTATTCAGAGATTCAGAAGAGATCCACCAAGGTCGACCTGCCCAATCTGCCCTTTTTAGCGAGCGCTGGATACAATTTTGCCGCAGCGGCAGAGGGACATAGTGCTTATGGTCTTCCGGGTTGGACACGCCAGGCCGATGTGCTCCGCCCCATCGCCCCGATTCTCTCGGCACGCGATGACACCTTTACCATCCGGGCTTACGGGGATGCCCGTGACAAATCCGGTAACATCACGGCCCGCGCAACCTGTGAAGCCGTCGTCCGGCGCACCCGCGACTTCGTGGATCCCAAGGACGCACCTGAAATCACCACCCTGCCCACGTCCGCCGCCAACCTCATCTTTGGCCGGCGATATGAAATCATCTCTTTCCGCTGGTTGAACGACTCTGAAATATGATGTCGTCTTGCCTCAACCTTGAAAACTCCTGATCTTGCCATGCGCGCCGCCCTTTTTCTTTTGATCCTCAGCCTTGCCGCGACCGCGGCGGAAAAATCCACCCGCACCTGTCGCATCATCTTTATCGCAGCACCTGAGAGCGCTCTGAAGACCCTGCATCTGTTCGATGGCAAGACGGCCCAGGAAGTCGAACTCACCCGCATGAATTTTTCCCCCGTTTATGAGGTCAATCCGGAAGCGGTTAGCCTTGCGTTGCTGCCCACGCCGCCGCCCACCCCAGCCAAGGGTGAGGCTGCCGTGGTTCCGGCAGGCGCACCCACGGCTCGGATCGCCGCATCAATCCGCGATTTCTATCTCATCGTATTCAGTGACGCCGCAAACCAGGTGGCACCAGTGAAAATGCAGGTCGTCGATGCGAATGCTGCGAAATTCAAACCCGGCCAGATGCTTTGGTTTAATCTCACCCAAAACAAGGTGGGTGGCGTAGTCGGCACGCGGAAGCTCGCAATCAATCCCAACTCGCGACAGATCCTCGACGAGCCTGCCAGCCGCTCGGAAGAATACCACGTGAACATTCGTTTTATCGCGCCAGGCATGGAGCGCCCCGAACCGCTTTGTGAAACCAACTGGAACCATGACCCTCGCAGCCGCAGCGTCCTCTTTATTATTCAGCCCCCGGGAAGCAACGTTCCACGGATCCAAGGCTTCCCTGACTTTCGGGACGCCGATCCTGAAAAGAAGAATTAGTGCGTCATTGCCACGGCATAGCAATAATGCTTGCCACGCCATGTCAGTATTGAAAACCTGTCACCTTCCATATCATGTCCGCATCCAAACCAAATATCGCAATCGTCGGTCTCGGCTTCGGCGCCGAATTCATCCCCATTTACCAGCGCCATCCGAACGCCGAATTGGCCGCCATCTGCCAGCGCAACGAAACCCATCTCAACGAGATCGGCGACAAATACGGTGTTGAAAAGCGCTACTCGAACTACGCCGATCTCCTCGCCGATCCCGAGATCGATGCCATCCATATCAATACCGCCATCCCCGACCACGCGGCCCACACCATCGCCGCCCTGGAAGCCGGAAAACACGTCGCCTGCACCGTCCCGATGGCGACCTCGGTCGATGACTGCCGCAGGATCGTCGAAGTTTCCAAGTCCACCGGACTCAAATACATGATGATGGAGACCGTCGTCTACGCCCGCGAGTTCCTCTTCATGAAGGAACTCTACGACAAAGGCGAACTCGGCAAACTCCAATTCCTCAAAGCCTCCCACCAGCAGGACATGGAAGGCTGGCCCGGATATTGGCCCGGCCTCCCGCCGATGCACTACGCCACCCACTGCGTCGGCCCCGTCCTCGGCCTCGGCCGCAACCAGGCCGAATACGTCTCCTGCTTTGCATCCGGCACCATCAGCGAAGAAATGCACGCCTGCTACGGCTCCCCGTACGCCGTCGAAACCTGCCATATCAAATTCAAAGACTCCGACCTATCGGCGCTCGTTTACCGCTCCCTCTTCGACGTCGCCCGCCAATACCGCGAATCTTTCGAAGTTTACGGAACCAAGAAATCGGTCGAGTGGCCGCTGATCGAAGGCGAACCCCTCGTCGTTCACACTGCGAAAAAGCCCGAGCCGGAAATCCCCGAAAAAGTCGAGAGCCCGGATTACGCCCACCTCCTTCCCGCCGAAATCGCCCCGTTCACCACCGGTGGCGTCTACGGTAGCGATGAGGGCTCAGAGCACCTTTCCTTCACCCAAGGCGGCGGCCACGGCGGATCCCACCCTCACCTCGCCCACCAGTTCATCGAGCTACTCCGCGGAAACGGCGAGGGCTACCCGAACGCCGTCCAGTCCGCCAACATCACCTGCACCGGCATCCTCGCCCACGAATCCGCCCAACAGGGAGGCAAAATCATCCACCTCCCCGAGTTCACGCTCTCCTAAAACGTGGAACCGGAAAGTGAGCGTTGGGGTGTCTTGAGGGAATGGACAACGGGCTGCATCCACGGCATCGAGCGCCGACCTCAGGAACCCAAGGGTGGTGGGCTTTGAGTTCGCAAGGAGCTTGCCGGAGACGGATATTGGTTTCGGATCTTCATTGAGCCTCGAGCATCCACCGCCAAGCAGGCATGATGTTGATCGGCTCGGATACGGATGGGAAAGGCAGACGCGATTCGAGGGTGAGGATCGTTTGCCTGGCCCGAGGGTGCTCCGCTTCGGCACTCTCCAGCGCCCGAACTTCGCGGTTGCGGGTGTCGGGGTCATCGACGGAGGTGCATACCTGAATCAACTCTTCGGAGCCGTCCGGGTAGCGGGCTAGGAAATCGACCTCGAAGCCGTTCGAGGTTTTCACGTAGGCGATTTCCGCGCCCCGGCGCTGCAGTTCGGTGAAAACGATAGACTCCAAGGCATGGCCGGTGTTCGACTTGCCGCTGCTGTCGAAGACCGGGATGAGAGCCGGATCCGCCGGGTAAACCTTGCGTGGATTCACCTGCCGGCGCTTCTCCGAGTCCGTTGCGACGGCAACCGTCTGCAACAGGAAGGCGTCCTCCAGGTGAGCTAGGAATTCGTAGAGGTTGTCCCGTGAGACCGGGATGCCCTGAGATTTCAGGTCCGCTGCGAATTTCGTCACAGAGAAAAGGCCCGCCGGACTGCTAAGCAGTCGGCGGACCAGCCATCGCAGGGCGGTAACATTGGAGACATTGTGGCGTTCGATCACATCCCGAAGAAGCAGCACGTCTATGTATCCTTGGAGGAGCTGTCGGCGGTGGAGAGGATTGAGGCCTTGGGCTTCGGGAAGGCCACCGGTTTCCAGATAACGGGCGAATTGGTGGTCGAGCGCGGCCGTCTTTTTCGCGGATAGATGGGAAGGAGCGGAAGGAATTTCATGGCCATGGTGACGCAGGAATTCTGCGAGGCTGAACGGATAAATGGCGATCTCCCAGGCTCTCCCGCGCATTGAGCTGGCGATTTCCCGGCTTAGGAGTTTCGCGGATGAGCCGGACAAGAAGATTTCGTAACCTGGCGTATCGAGAAGACGCCGAACAAAAGTCTCCCAACCCGGGACAAGCTGAATCTCGTCCAGGAAAAGCGTGATCGGCTCCACCGCAGGTTCGGGGAACATCCTGAGGTGGGTGTCGGTGATGATGTGGAGATCGGCGGCGGCTAGGCCGGCGAGGCGTTCATCCTCGAAATTGAAGTAGATCAGGCGATTCGGGCTGCGTCCTGCGGCGAGGAGGTCTGCGCGGCACTGGTGCAGATAGCTGGTCTTACCTGCCCGGCGCATGCCGATCACCGCCAGCGCCTTGCCTGCAATCGGTGGCAAGGCGGCATCACGCCGAGTCAGCGCAGGCGGTGGCGTTTCAACCGCCGCCGCGAGCTTTTCCCGAATTACCTGCTCAAATTGGCCTTCCATAGAGGCTAAATAAGAGGATATTCGTCCGATTGGGAAGTGTAAAAGTGGATTTTCGCAGTGAATCAATTGCGATGAAGCAATCAAGCTCTTTGCCCGAAGCGAGGTAGCTGGAGCCATTTTTCAGAGAGTTCACCTCTATGAGTGCGATACCGTTTCGCCGAAATGCCTCTCGTCAGAAACACGATTACTCCAGCCATCTTCTCCGTAGCCGACATGGATGATGGACAGTCGCGCAGACCGGCAGATCAGGGAGATGATCCCCTCATCCCTCAACCTGCGCCTCGCTTCTTTCAAGTCCGTGGTTCTCAGGCCCTTCACCTTGAGCTTTCCGTCTCTTCTTTCCACGAGTTAAAGGTTTTCGTTCTCGTGCCGACTGATGTTTCCTCCGATTGCTTTCATCCCAATTTTCTCCGGTCTTTGCCAAAAAAGAAAAGAGGAGTATCAAAAAAAGAAAATTTTTGATACCGGGGGCTGGGAGCCCGACGGGTGGATGACCGCAATCCCTTGCCCCAGATGGAGCCGGCTAACGGACTCGAACCGTTGACCTACTGATTACAAATCAGTTGCTCTACCAACTGAGCTAAGCCGGCTTTGTCTTGGGGACAAGACGGGGAGGGTGTATCCGGCTTATGCGCGGAAGGCAACGGAAAATCCGAGGGGTTATTTTCCGCCGGTGCCGGGGAGGAAGCGGTAGTAAACCTCAAGCATCAGGGTGGAGAGGCAGGTGGCCATGTGGACGTTGACCGGGCCGTGCTTGATGCCCGCCTGTGTCCATGATCCGTCGGGGTTCTGGGCCTTGAGGAGGCTGTCGCGGAAACGGAGGTTGTAGTCCTGCCACTCCTTGCCGCCGTGGTTGATCATGGCCTGGGCGTTGTAGTAATGGTAGTAGAGATTGGAGCTTTCCTGACCCCACTCGAACTCCGAGTTTTCCGCCACATACTTGACGCCTTTCTTCGCCTCGCTGGAGCTGCCCTTGTCCCACAATTGGAAGGCGAGCACGCCGCCGCCGGTGAGGCCGGGGCTTTGGCTGGAGTTGTCGCGGTAACCGATCGCACCGTCGCTGCCTTGAACCTTATCCAGCCAACCGAGGGCTTCCCGCGAAGGTTTGGTGAACTTGCTGGTGGGCCATAGGCCGGTGTGCTTGCAGGCCTTCAAGGCTTGGATCTGCCAGAAGCCGACCGAGTTGTCGCCGCCCGCCCCCGAATCGAATTTGTAGAGCCATGCGCCGTCATCGTTCTGACCCTGCATGATCATGTCGCCCGCTTGTTTGGTGACAGTGTCGAGGTGAGGGATCGGAATCTTGAGCTGGTTGCAGAAGGTGTAAGCCTCCGCGAGGGCGTAGGTGGCGATGCCGTGGTCATAAACCCACTGGATCGAGGTGGCATCCTTGTTGGAAAGGCGACCGTCGTTCTTCATGCCGATGTCGACCAGGTAGGTGATGCCCCTGAGGACGGTCTCGCCGTATTCGGGGGATTGGGGAGTCTCGCAGTGCCCGAGGTAGGCAAGGAGCGCGAGGCCGGTCATGGCGACGGGGTGATCGTTCGTCCATGAGCCGTCGGGGTTCTGGGTGGCTTGCAGCCAGTCAAGCGCTTTCACCACGGCGTCCTCGCACTGGGGTGTGCCGCCTTCGGAAAGGAGGCGCGCCATTCGGTCTTCGGCGGAGCAGCGTTTGCTGAAGACGTGTGGGATACCTCCGAAGCCCGAACTGCCACCGAAGTCGTCGCCATTGCCACCAAGGGCGAATTCCTCGCCATCGCCGTAATCGGCGCTAGGTTCCATGACGACCACATCAGGTAAGGGGATGGACACGGTGGAAACGGTCTGCACCGCGATGACTCTCGTCTGGGCGGAACTCGCGGCGGGTGGGGTCGGTTTGCGCTTGAGCGGATCTGCGACGGGGCGGGGTTCAATCGGGGGCTCGTCCGTAATGCCGGGATCGTGGATCACCTTTACGGTAGGTGACTGCTGGAAGATTGGCGGTAAAAGGAAGATGCTGAGAACCAATGCGATCACCACGATGGTCAGGATCGCGATGACTGCCGAGGAAATCGTGGAGTTCCGATTCTGGGCGTTCAGGCGCTCTTGCGCCTCCGGGCTGAGGTTTGCGTGGATGCTCATGGTGCAGGTGAAACGCACGGCGAGCCGATTTCCTTGGGAAATTTATTCCGGTGATTTTGTAAGCTGATCCAGCAACTCCGCGCAGCCGTCTTCCAGCAGTTCGATCACATGGGCGAAGCCCTCATCGCCGCCATAATAGGGATCGGGGATGCGCTGTTCGTCGTGCTCGGTGAGGTAATCCACGAAGGGCGTCACCTTATGGCTGAGTTCACCGCTGGGATCGAGCGAGAGGGCGTCGGCGAAATTTTCCTCATCCATGGTCAGAATGAGATCGAAGTCGCTGAGGTCGCCTGCCGTGAGTTGCCGCGAGCGGCCCTCGACCTTGTATCCGTTTCCCGCGAGATGGGTGGCCATCCGGGCGTCCGGCGGTTTGCCTTTGTGGAAACCGATGGTGCCTGCGGAGTCGATCTCGAAGTCGCCCTCACGCCCGGCATCGGTCACCATTTTCCGGAACACGATCTCCGCAGCGGGCGAGCGGCAGATGTTTCCCATGCAGACGAAGAGGATGCGTTTCATAAAATCAGAAAGTCGCGCCGATGGCGAAGTGCCATGTGCCGCTGGGCTCACCGGCATTTTGGGTGAGGTTGTGGCCGTATTCGAGGCGCACCGGGCCGATGGGGAGGTCGAGGCGGAGGCCGAGGCCGGCGGCGAGTTCGAGACCGCCTTGGCGGATGCCCGTGTAGTTCCCCGTGACCGCGCCGGAATCGACAAAGGCCACGGCGGTCAGCGAGCCGTTGATCGCGCGGTTGAATTCCGTGTTCACGACCCAACTGAAATCGCCGCCATAAGGATCGCCGCCGAAGCTGGGGCCGAGTTCCCTTTCCGGAAAACTGCGGACGCTGCGCGCGCCGCCGTTGAAGACACGCAAGTCCACCGGCAGGCTGCTGATGTCCTCGGAGGGGAAAACCCAATTCGCGAAACCGCCGATGCCAAGGTGGTAGGTGTCGTTGAGCGGATAGAAATAACCGCCGACCAGGCCGATCTTTGCGTAGGTTTCCATATCCTCGCCGATGGCCGCACCAAGCTGGACGGGGATGCCGAAATGCCAGCCGGATTTCGGCAGGATGACACTGTCACGGTGATCCCACGTGTGGGTGAAAGCGACGCGAATATGGTTGTAGTCGGTTTCCCCGAGAAGGCTGGCGGGCAAACCGTCCTCCGTGACGGTGAGGAACGAATAGCCGAGTAAAAGCTCCATGCGCCGGCGCGGAGAGGGATCCCATTTCCATCCGCTTTCAAAGCCGCTCTCGTACGAAGTGTAGCCTTCGTAGGCCTTGACGAGGGAATACAGCCGCAGCGTATGGGCTGACTCCGTGCCGCGCCACCATGGATCGGTCAGCTTGACCTCGCCGAGCGCACCGCGCCCGCTAAACTCCACACCGGCGGAAAATCCGCGCAGATCCCCGAGGAAATTCCTGTCGATATACCCCGCGCGGAACAGCGGCCCGTAGAACGTTTCCGCTCCGGCGGCGAGGCTGATCTCCCTTGCCTTGGCTTCCCGGAAATGAAGGGTCGCATCGATGCGTTTGTTCGCGACCTCGTAGGTCTCCACGCGCACCGAATCGAACGCGCCGGTGGCGAGCAGCCGTTTCACCTTTCCATTCATCGCCGCCTGGTCATACCACTCGCCTTCCAGCGGTTTCATGATGCGCTTCACGCGCAGCGGCTTCGTTTTCACAAGACCTTCCGCATGCACCTCCAGCAGCCTGACGCGGGCACCGAGATCGATGAAGAATGCAGGCTGATAGGTGGATTCCCCGAGGCTGCTTTCCATCCGGATCTTCGCATCGGGATAGCCGCGGCTGATGAACGCCTCCTCCATCGCGGCGCGCAGGCCGTTGATCTTCTCGGTGGTCGCCCATTCGCCGATGAAAGGCTCCCACGTCGTCGCCGCGCGCTTCACACCGCGTCCGTCCGGGCTGGAAACGGTGGGTTTCGCGATCCTGAAACGCTCCCCGCGATCCACTGCGATGGTCACATCGATCTTGCCGGATTTCGGGTTGGCCACGCGTTCGCTCAGGATCGCATCCGCATTCCAATAGCCCTCCGACTGTAGCTGTTGCTCGATGTAGCGGAGGCCGGTTTCCACATCCTCCTCACGGAAAGGGGGAGAGCCCGCGCCGAGCGGCGTGTCCTTCTCGGCGGGCAGCGCGTAGAGCTTGGCGAGCTGCTTGGCGTCTCCTTCGCCGGTGATCGTCACCTTTCCGAGAGCGAGCCTCTCGCCCTCATCGACGATCAGCGCGATACGATCCGGAGCCTCGATCCTCGGCGTGACCTTCACATCGTTGTAGCCGTCGTTGCGGAGGATTTTCGTGAGCAGGAAAGCGGCATCGGCGGCGCGCCATGGACTGGCGGATTTTTCGCGGACATAGACCAGCCGGTCGCCCATGAGCTGGAGGACTTCGCGCTCGCTCTTGCTGGTCATGCCCCGGATCTCGATGCGCGTTTCCGCCGACGCGACACCGGAAAAGCCGAGCGCGCCGACGAGAGCGAGGATGGAGGGAGGGAATTTCATCGGAACCTGATCCTCCATATCGCCATCACCCGCTGATCGCCCTCCGCGGCGAGGCCTGCCGTGACATACAATTTTTCGCTCAATTTCAAGGTGGCCGAGCTGTACGAATCCGAATCGTAGGGATCCGTCTCCGCGAGGCTGAAATCGACGTTATCCAACAGCCCGAGCAGCGGGCGCAGCTGTTTGCCGAGGGGGAACCTGCCGCGCCGCATTTCCTCGACGAGGAGCTGCATCGCGCGGGAGGACGCGGCCTGCGAATCCTCGAGACCGGCGGAGGTCGTGCCGGTGGCGAGCAGGGTCATGATTTCGTTTTCGGGAAGCGGCGGCTCGGAGGTGAGCACGAGCTGGGGATCGGACATGCGGCCGTAGGCATAGACCTGGACGCGATACGGCCGCGGCTCCGCCGTGCCGCGGATTTCCAGCGTGGGATCGAAGCCGTTCTGCGGCGTGAAGGTGAGGAAACCCTCGCGCACTTCCAGCGTGCTGAAGGGCAGGCGCGCGACCAGTTCGGCGATGCGCACTTTCCCCTCCGGTTTCGGATCGGAGAGTTTTCCGGAAACCCTCAGGCCCACATCCACGCGACCCCGTCCGAGGTTGCCGCGGATCAGGATGGGATCGACGGTTTCCACCGCGACATCCACCGTCCATGCATCGAAGGGAGCCGGCAGAACCGCTCCGATGTTGGCCGGTGCATCGACCTTCGGCAGCGAGGCGGCGGCGGGGCCGAGGAAGGGCTTGCCGATGGGCAGCAGCTCGATGTCCTTGAAAAACACGCTGTCGATGATGCCCACTTTGCCGCTCACCCGCGCGTCCGCCAATCTGCCGGTGACGCGCAGATCGGCGTTCGCGCGGAGGATCAGGAACTCGTTCCGCAACAGCGGCAAGCCCTCGCCTTTCACGCTGACGTCCAGTGGGCCGAGGCCGTTGCCCGCCGGGTTGGTGAGTTCCATTTTGCCATCGATCCTCACGCTGCCGCCCGCGAGATCGCCCACCGCACCTTTGATCGCGACCGTTTTCATGTTCGCCTTCACATCGAAACCGATGCCGCTGAGTTCCGGGATGGCATTGCCTTTCATGCGCAGCTTTCCGCCGCTGAGGTTCAGGCCGCCATCGATCTTCGGCTCGCCGATAGTGCCCGCGATCAACACTTTTCCCGTCGTCACGCCGCCCAGCTCCAGCGCGCCGGGGATGAGGGATTGGAAACGGGAAAGCTCGATGCGCGGCAGGTCGAGCGTGCCCTTGATCTCCTCCGCCAGCAGCGATGCGGGATCCCGCCCCCACTTTCTCGGCAGGAACGCCATCTCCGACTTGAAAGTCGCAGGGGCGTAATCCGGCGCCACCGCCTCGGCGGAAATTTCCGCGCGTCCGTCCCGCGCCATGAGCTTCACGGACACATCCGTCTTCGGGATTTCGCTCCTACCGGGCACGCTCACATCGCGGATCTCGACAAGGCCATCCACCTCGGGTTCGGCGAGGCTACCTGCGATTTTGAGTTCGATTTTTCCGGTCGCCTTTTCGTCGATTTGCTCCAGACCCGCGATCCATGGCCGCAGCTTGGCGAGCGGTAGGGTTTCCGAGTCCAGCGTCAGGTCGAGCGGGCGGGTGTCGTTGGCGAGGAACTCATCGAGCTTCGAGAAATTCTCCGGCATGGGCAGCGTCCCGCTTCCCTTCGCAAGCTCCACATCGCCATCGAGCCAGACGAATTTCTCCAGCGTCAAAAGGGTCTCGGCGAACTTCGCGTCGAGCTTCACGGTCTGGCCCTGCGTCTCCACCACCAGGCCGCTGACATCGGCCTTGCCCGGCCAGTCGTAGGTGATTTTCGCCGCCTTCGCGGAAACGGGCGGCGGCAGCGTGCCGTCGGGATTTGTCAGAACCCATGTCCCGTCCAGATCCGTGATCTCGCCGCGCATCACCGTTTCTGTTAGAACGCCGGAGCCTTCCCATTTCATCGAGACCACCCCGCTGCCCGGCAAGACAATGCCCGCTCCCTCCAGCCACGGTGCGATACGCGCGCTGTCGAATTTCTCCAGTGTCTGCAGCGCCTCATATGCCTGTGTGGCCAGCGTGTATTTTCCGGAAAACTCCAGCCCGTCCGCGGCGAGGCGCTTCACGTTCACCACACCGTTCCCGAACGACGCGTCGAGACGGATCGCGCTCGCATCCGCTTCCTTCGCCGCCATCACCAGATCCACGGCCACCCCGCCGAAGCCTTCCTCGCCGAAATCCACCGCCCATTTCCCGGCGACCTCACTGTCGGGATATTTCCTGAAATCCTGCGGCAGCTTCAGCTTCGCATCCAGCGCCCGCAGCACCCGCCCGGCCTGCTCGATCTTCAGATTCCCCGCAATGCGATCCAGCCCGTATTTCCCTTCCGCGATCCCTGCGCGGTCAAACTCCCCTTCCCCGTCCACCGTGATATCCGAACCAAAAGACTTGCCCGCCACCTTCGCGGAAAAATTCCCCTCCCCGACCATCACCCCCAGCGAGGCCTCGGGCACGTTCCAGCCATCGTAGGAAAATCCCTCCACGAAAGCCTCGCCCGTCCCCACCGCCATCCGCCAATCCGGGAACACATCCCGCACTTCCACGGCCAGCGACGTCAGCCGCCCTTTCAGCGGCAGACCCACACCCACTCCGGCCAGCGGATTTCCGAAATCCAGCTCGCCCTCCATCAGATCCACCCGCACCTCGCGGATCCCCTCACCGACATCCAGCTTGAAAACCGCACCGCGCACACGGAAGAGTCCGCTTGCGGAAATTTCGCCGTCTTCCGGCAGCATCAGCTCCAGATTCCGAACGCCCACCGTCGGCAGCAGGTCGAGCTTGCCCAAAGCCAGTTTCCCCTCCTCCCAGACGATCGCCACTTTCTGTGGGCGCAGCGTCCGCCCCGAGGCATCGGTCACCGTGCCGACCGCCAGCCCGATGAGGTCGTCGCCGGGCTTGTGTGAAAGCGAAGCGCCCTTGATCTCCACCACCCGCTCCCCGTCTTTTTTCACGGAAACGCTCATGTCCGCCAGATCGAGGGCGAGCGGCATGAACTGAGCCCGCGCGGTGCCCAGCGTCTTAGCCAACTCCGCGAAATCCAAAGGTTCCTTCTCCTCCTCCTTCTCCACGACGCGCAGATCCACATGCACCCCCTTGCCGGAAATCCCCCGCACCTTCCCCCTGATCACCTCCATGAAACGGTAATCCGTCTCCAGCCTGTCCACCACAACCCGCTCCAGCGAACCCTCCGCGCTCCCGATAACCAAATCATAGACTTTCACCCCACCCAGCAGCGTCCCGCCCAGCCTCAGGCTCCCCGTCATCCCCGCCTTACCCAGATAGTGGCCAATCACCTTAGGCCCCAGCCAACGCATTCCCGGCCCGTTCACCCAGACCAGCGTAATGGCGAGAAACAACAGCCCGGACAGCGTGAAGCGTCCCAAAAACCGCAGACAGCCGCCACGTTTCCGGGGGGGCTGTTTCACATCGGCTACCTCTTCGCTCACCACGCCACCCTAGACTAACAACCCGCAAACGCCAAAGGAAGATGCGCAGGAAGATGCAGGTGATAACGCTACCCGCTGCACACAGGATGAATATGCGGGTTGGTGTAGGTGTTGGCCATGGTTTCGTTCGGAACGTCGCGACGCGACGCGGTTTGATTTTGGTTCCGTATTCCGTGGGTTGAAACCCACGGCTACCATCAACAGTCGCTCCGCGACTAGGAATTGTTTCCGTTTGGAAACGGATGGGATACGTCGGTCGCGGAGCGACTTTATGACGGTAGCCGTGGGTTTCTTCCGGTCGCGGAGCGACTGCACGATGGTAGCCGTGGGTTTCAACCCACGGACTCGGCGCCACCCAATAAGCCGCGTCGCGTAGCGACGCTTGATGAACATCCCTAAGCCACCGCTCAATCCCACAGATATCTCTCATCATAGCTGACGCCATGCTTTTGAATCAAAGCGAGGTATTCATCCTGGAACGTTCTGCTCCGGTGATGTTCACGTTGCCCCCGGATGTAGGATGCAACACTCTCGATATTGGAGCAGCTCACGGTGAAACCGCCGTATCCATCCTGCCATGCGAACGCCTTCATGTCCGGAAACGTATCGTGAATCCATGCGGATGAACCTCCTTTGACCAACTGCGCGATCTTGCTTGGAGCCATAGTGGGAGACGCTCCCAAAAGCAGGTGGACATGATCCTCCACGCCGCCGATCTGAATGGGCGTCATCTTGTTCTGTTTCGCGATCCC
>JAIXQS010000035.1 GCA_027485615.1 Verrucomicrobiaceae bacterium | reverse complement strand
GCCAAGGAAGTCATCGACGAGAAAGAGGCCGAGAAGATGGCCGAGAAGATGCGCAAGGCCGAGTTCACCCTCGAAGACTTCCTCGCGCAGATGCAGCAGATCAAGAAACTCGGCTCGCTCGGCGGCATCATGGGCATGATGCCCGGCATGAGCGGCGTGAAGATCGACGAAGACGCGGCCGAGAGCGGCATGAAACGCACCGAGGCCATCATCCTCTCGATGACGAAACAGGAGCGCCGCAAGCCCGAGATCCTCAACGGCAGCCGCCGCATGCGCATCGCCAACGGGTCGGGCGTGAAAGTCGTCGAGGTGAACCAACTCCTAAAACAGTTCCAGCAAATGCAGCAAATGATGAAGATGCTGAAAGGCGGCGGCGGGAACCAGAAGAAGCTCATGCGCCAGATGGAGCAGATGAAGCGTCAAGGCGGCCCCGGCGGCGGCATGCCAGGTGGCGGCGGTTTCGGCGGCGGCTTCCCGCGCTTCTAGTCAGGTGGAACGCGTTGTCCCCAACGCGTTCGGTTGGGAGAGACGCCGTCCGAGGTAGGGCGTGACCGCCGGGCGCGCCGCCAGTGTCCACTGTGGAAGAAGCCGCGCCGTCGGCGCCGTTCCCCGCCGCTCCATCTGTGTGAATCTGTGAAATCTGTGCTCCAAATTCAGCCGCCGAAAGTTAACCACAGATCACGCAGATAATCGCAGATACCGGACCAGAAGCCGCCCCGCATCTACGCCCTCTGCGAAATCTGCGGTTTCCTTCCGCCTTGCCCGACTTCGTCTCCCGCCTAGCTTCCGTCCCATGGACGTCGTTCTCCCTCTCGACCGCATGACCACGGCGGAAAAGCTGCGCGCCATGGAAACCCTCTGGGCCGATCTCTCCCGCAACGCCGACACGTTCGAGTCACCCGCTTGGCACGCTGACTTTCTTCGGGAGCGCCAACAACGCATCGCCGAGGGCAAAGAAACCTTCGTCGATTGGGAAGAGGCTAAGCGTCAGCTCCGCGAACGCCACCTGTGAAGGTCCGGATTCTTTCCTCGGCGCAGGCAGACCTGTCCGAAGGTTTCGCGTTCTACGAGAAACAGCAGCCGGGCCTTGGCGCGTATTTCTTGGATTCGCTCTTCGCGGATATCGATTCACTCGCGCTCTACGGCGGCATGCACCGCCGCGTGTTTGGCCTTCATCGCCTGCTTGGGCGGACCTTTCCCTTCGCAATCTACTACGAAGTGAACGCCGACGCCGTAGAGGTATGGGCCGTGCTCGACTGCCGCCGCGACCCGAAGTGGATCCAGCGGCGCCTCAAGAGCACCTAGTTCGCTAGTCGCCCCTATCTATCGTCAATCAATGATTGACAAGAAGGCTCGGGATGCTGGCGGAGGTCAGCCGATGTATTCAGGCGATAACAACCACGTATTTGCGGACGGGAGTCCACGCGGCCGAGAGCGGCATGAAGCGCACCGAAGCCATCATCCTCTCGATGACGAAGCAGGAGCGCCGCAAACCCGAGATCCTCAACGGCAGCCGCCGCATGCGCATCGCGAACGGCTCCGGAGTGAAAGTCGTCGAGGTGAATCAGAGAACTCGGCAGAGGATGAAGATGCTGAGCTGGACTCGCGGACTTGAGCGGTTGAGCAGCGGGACGAGATGGCGAACGCATTTTGGTGCGGACCGAGCGACGGACGGAGCGAAGCGGAGATGGCGTAGCCCGAAGCCGAAGGCGAAGGGTGAGCCCGCAGGCGAACAATACCCGGAGGGTATCGAGAGTGACGGAGCGCGGACGCGCGGAGATGGCATCGCCGCAGGCGATGGCACAAAGGCCGCCTGGGAACGGGTGCCCGTGCTGCGGGCGGAACCGGGCGCAACGGCCCCATCAAAAGGCGCCGTCAGATCGCCCCGATGCGACCCGAGCAAGGCCGTGAGTCCAGCTATCGTGCGGCGGTAACCAAAAGAAGCTCATGCGCCAGATGGAGCAAATGAAGCGTCAAGGCGGCCCCGGCGGCGGCATGCCCGGTGGAGGCGGCTTCGGCGGCGGCTTCCCGCGGTTTTGAAGGTAGGCGCGCTCTTCTGCCGCGCCAATTCCGCTCGCCCCGGCCCCGGAAACACGCCGGGGCTATTTGTTTACCGGCGCCGTCCCCTAGGAGGGTCAGCAGGCGCCAAATGTAAATGTTTGACAGGTAGACGGTGCATGCTTGCCACCGGCAGCGCTCCCTAAGAAGAATTCCTTAGCTAGGGTGCCTAAACAATCGACGACCACAGCCATGGCCAAAATACCTGCGACAGTTGAGTCGCCGGCTCAAAGAAATATTGGAACACCTCAAGACTGTAATTGAGCAGGCAAAGGCCCGCGACGTTGGTGAGACGGGCACCTCAACCTTACCAGCCCCTGTTCAGCCAAACGATCATCAAGTATCGGCCTGACCTCATCCGCATCCCGCAGCCTACCGCTCCAATCGACCTGACCAGCCATGCCTCCACGCCCACTCAAACCCACAACCGCAACAGCGGCGGTTCCCCAACTTGTAGATTTGCTCAGCGGCTTAAGTGCCGACGAACAGAAACGCGCCGTGGCGGCGGCAATGATACTTTTGGGGCAAAACCCTGTCGCGTTAGCACCTACCGTAGCAGCAAATAGTTCAACGGATCATGAAACCAACAGCGGCATTTCACCAAAGGCCGTCGCTTGGATGCGGAAATATAACATCGATAATGCACAACTAGATCACGTCTTTTCCGTTTCTTCCGAGGAAGTCGATGTGATTGCTGCGAAGATGCCGGGCGAAAGCAAGCGCCAGCAGACCCTAGAGGCATATCTCATCTGCGGGCTAAAGGCCTTCCTTCAAGGCGGAGAAGCTAAATTTGAAGACAAAGATGCCCGATCGCTTAGCCAAAAGCTCGGTTGCTATGACACAGCCAATCACTACAACTATATGAAGGCGTTCGGCAATCTTCTGAGTGGATCAAAAGAGGGTGGATGGAAACTTACAAATCCCGGATTTGAACGTGCTGCGCAACTCATCAAACAGCTGACCGAAAGCGTGAATTAACCATGACTACTACTCACCCTTCACAACCGAAACCGAAAATAACCGACGCAACTACAACCGTGGTAGAGGCGCTTCTCCCTTTTGATTCAAATGAGAGGAAGAGGATCGTGACTGCCGCGCTTGCACTGGTCGGCGAAACTCAAATCTCGTCAAGCGCAGATTCCGATACCAATCTTCCCGCAGAAAACGTAAACCAGCGGCTACCTGCGCAAATCGACAGTGAGTTCTTCGTCAAATTCCCCCATCAAAAGCCGTCCGATAATGCCCTACTAGTAGCAGCCTATCACTACGCCCGCCATGGTAGTGCTGCTTTCTCCGTCGAAGAGATGCGCAACATTGCAGAACTGGAAGCAGGGCTCACGATCCCCGCCCGATTGGACATGACTTACGAAGCCGCACAGAGAGACGGCAAAAGTCTTTTCGCACGTGCTGGGAGGGGGCAGTTCAAGCCCACCGTTAACGGCGAGCAGTTTTTCCGCGATACCTACAAGGTCCGGAAAGGTAATTTGGCCAAAACAAGCGCTGATAAAAGGGGATAGTTGCTAGCTAAGTGAAAAGATAAACCAATTTTTCATTAATTTTAAGCCGAATGACAAAGACATCACGAAGGGATGAGAGAGAATCTACTCATTCGATTGGCGTTCGGCTTCAAAGTTTAGAATTTATTCAGCAAGCGCTGATTCTTGCTCGCCTCGCACAGGGGCGATCATCGGAAAATCGATTCACACGCAAGCATCTCGAACAAATCTTCGCAGAGACCTTCCTACCTAAGCCCACGAATTTATCCGATACACTTCGCAAGCTACGAAAAGAACAGTTAATAACACCTGGTAAGGCAAATTCCACATGGGTTATAACACCACGGGGACGTCAGGTCTCTCTCGAGCTGTTCTCCGACCTGGATTTGGCCGCACTAGCTGCTGAATCAGCAAGTGGCAGCTCTAGTCTCGGCCATGTCGCGCACACAGTTGTTCCACCAACATTGGCACCGCCCAGCTTAATTCCGGCCTTACGTGTTTTTTTAGAACGCTATCCCTTCGAACGTAATGTCTTCGGCATGACCCGATTCCCCGAAGCCGGAGAAACCGAATCAGGCCCAGACCCTGTAAAGCCAGCTCTCGAAATCGCTCGCGAAGTTTGCCGCGCACATGGCTTGGTGCTTCATTTAGCTTCAGATCGAGCCATCCACGACGATTTGTGGACCAATGTTGCAGCGCATATGTGGGCCAGCCAATACGGAATAGCCTTTTTCGAGGATCGGAGAAAACGCGGCATGAATTATAATCTCACTATCGAGGTTGGAAGCATGCTGATGACGGGCAGACGTTGCGCCTTGCTGAGGGATACCTCGATCGAACGCATGCCAACGGATTTGGTTGGCCACATTTACAAAGCCATCGACTTGAGCAAACCAGAGACAATCAGAACTGCGCTCCAAGCTTGGCTGCTCGACGATCTAAATCTTTCAACGTAATAGCCGATGGGGTCCGGCCGAGTTTTGTTGCATTCATAGGGTTAAATACACGTAAACGAGAAAGTTTTCATGAATTGGAATATCACTACCACGGCTGCGCTAATTGTGTCAGCGTTGTGCTCTTCCGCATTCGCAGCATACGGACCAATTGAAGATCCCCAAATCACACCACAAATATTTTTGGAGCCCTACCGCAAAGCATTGAAATCCATAGACGGCTCCAGTTCAGATATTTTTCAGCGAGAACTGGTGCAGCTATGTTTACCAACACCAAACTCTATTAAAATTTGGTATGCGCTGGGGAAAAATGCAGACTCCCAGGCCTCATTGAATATAACGTCAATCGACGAGAACGGCACCCAAACACAACTGCCTCAAAGCAAGCTTCAAAGAGTTTTTAATAAAACATATCACACAGGGACTATTGAGGTTCTCGGCCTCTCCCCCGGGAAGCGCTATACGTTTCAAATAGAGGGCGGTGGATTGAATATTTCTCATCGCATTTCGGCGATGACAAAACCCGCAGGTAAGAGCTCGTTCAGCTTTATCGCCGGCAGCTGCTTCTTGCCATGGTCCTACGCCGACAAGAACCGCACGTTTATCACTAATGAAACTGTCGCCGTGTTGCGATCGTTTCAGGCGCGAGCGAACGCGGCCGATGAACACCGGCCTGCCTTCTATCTCGGCCTTGGAGACCAGATATACGTGGATCCTGGCGCGAAGGACCATGCAGTCATTGCCTATCTTTATGGCAAACACAGCGAAATGATGCGAGGCACGGTTAGCACAAGTGATGAAGTGCTCGACGGGCTGTATCGCTATCACTTTGGACTGAAGCCGCTGGCCCTCTCTCTCGCCAGCATTCCCAGCGCGATGATGTGGGACGACCATGATATCCGTGATGGGTGGGGCTCACAGCTTGACGAAGACACCGACAGATGGATCGAATACTACGACAAGGCAAAAGAAGCGTTTTTTGCGTTCCAAGCCTCCCGAAACCCTGGCTTCCGCCCCCCTGAGAACGGCCATTGGGTGAAACTCGCGCACGCGGATAACCACCCAGAAGCTGCGCGGAAAACAGAACAGAATTTCTCATTCTCGTGGGGGCCAGGAGAATTTTTTGTAGTCGACGGTCGTTCTGCTCGAAATTTTAGGGAGCGACGCAGCATGTCGCTTCAACAAATCGGCGCTGTTGGTAAATGGCTAGAAGGTCTTGAACAACGGAAAGACGATCCTCTCGTTTATGTATTCTGCTTTCCGGTCCCCTTAGCTGGAGGCGAGGCGGTTCTACCAAGCTGGTCTGCTCAAAAGAGACGTGAAGACAGCGATGATTCTCGGGAGCGGGCCTGGGTCATTCCCGAGGAGAGAGATATCCTGCTAAACGCCCTCCTGAATCATGCAAAACGTTTTCCTAAGCACCGGCTCGTGATTCTAAGCGGGGACGTGCATTATTCTGGAATACAAGTGCTACGTGAGCCAAATACAGATAACGTCACAGGAAAAATTTTGGGTTATGAAATAGTGTCTTCAGGTTTGGCACAGACCGAATTCAACGACAAGGGTCCATACTGGGCAACCGTGGCGCGACCCATTGGCGAAGTCATTGTGAACGATCACGGATACTATGCTGGGCCGTCATTCGCTGAACTTTTTATCAGTCTCACCTCGGTGAACGAAGCTCCGGAAGTCAAAGTGCTTTTTTACCCTGCGGCAGAGCGTCCCGTTCGAGGATTTTCCCGCCTGAAGCACTTTTCCACTTTGAATTTAAACGTCGATTGGATCGATTCTTCATTTGCGAAACGTCCTGAAGACTACCCCCAAAATACAAAGGGTTTCTCCCCGCTCTTTTTTATAGGGCGATCGACCACGAAATCCCACCTCGCTGAGCATATCATTCTAGATCAATGGCTCAAATCCGGACGCGCTACCCGAGGAGGCATTCCGGACGGTGAAGCACTTTCTTGGTAGCATCAGAGCAGAAGCGAGGCCCAGCCCGACGGGGCCGGGCCGAGCCGAGAAGCCGAGCCGACGGGGTCAGGCCGAGTTTTGTTGCAGAATGCCCTATCGCATAGCGCGCCCAAGTCCTCGCGACCAATGATTCGAAAAAACCAGTGTAGTCTCCTATCTCATTTTTCAAGGCCGAGCCAAAGGGGTCAGGCCGCGTTTTGTTGATTCTTGGTTCTGCCCGATACGCTCCTACCTAGGCCGAGCCGATGGGGTCAGGCCGCGTTTTGTTGATTTTTGGCTCTGCCCGACACCCTCCCACCTAGCCTCTTCCCATGGGCCGAAAGCTTCACATCCAATATCCCGGTGCGCTGTATCACGTCGGCCGAGCCAACGGGGTCAGGCCGAGAACCGATGGGGTCAGCGAGATCCGATGGGGTCAGGGCGATGCTAGTTAATTTATGGCGGATCGTCCGTCTCCAGAAGCTTCCGGACCATGCCTCGGTGGTCCATCATGAAGGCTCGCGTGCCGCGGCAGGGATGCAAATAAGGGACGGATTGCAGCAGGCCCCAACGACCGCCATTCGCACTACGCCCACGCCGCCTAATTAACAACTACCGGCCTGAGCCCATTCGCCTGACCCCATTCGCCTGCCGCAGGGCTTCCGGCCCTAGACCGCCCGCTGGCGGTAGAGCGCGGGCTTCGCCACCGCCGCCGCCCGCTTCGCGTCAAAGGGCCAGCGCGGGCCGAGGAACTCCGCGATCTTCGCCGCCCATCCCGCCGGCCCGGCCACCAATCCGGGATACTCCACCTCCAACACCTCCACGCCCGGCACCCCGCGCAACAGCCGCAGCGTATCATCTCGGTGGATACGCAGCGTCTCCGCCATCTTCTCCGGCGAGGCGTGGGTCTTGCCTGGGAATCGGCGCTGCAGCATCTTGAGCTGCGAGGCGGCGACCTCCTTCACGGGACGCTGCATGAAGATGATTTTGTAGCGGTGCTGTCGCGGGAGAGCGGGCAGCAGCAGGGAGATGACCTTTATCGCGCGACCGCGCGCCTCGTCGAGAATGCGCGGATTTTTCGGCAGGGTCTTGATGGCTTCCCACTCGAAGTAGCCCTCGGTGTTGTCGGTGTCGGCTGCGCGGAGGCCGTCTGTCTGCAGCGGCACGCCGCCGGCGTGAAGCATCTGCATCATCAGCGAGGTGCCGGAGCGCGGCAGGCCGGAGACAAGGATGAATTCGCCGGACGCGATCGGCGCGGCGGAATTTTGATTTTCGATTTCGGGCTCTGGGTTGTCTCCGCACCAGGCAGGCTCGGTCGCGGGGGATGGTAGCGTAGCGCGGGCGGCGGCGCGGGCGGCGGCCTGAGCGCGAATGTGCTCCGCCCGGGCGGTAGAATCCGCGAAATGCCGGCGGAGGGCGGCGAGCGCCATTCGCTGGGTGGCAATCTCGGTTTCGTGGCCGGGTTCGCGTGCGAGCAAAGAAATGAGCATACGCCGCGCCGCGACAAAGCCCGGCGCATAGGTGATGGCGGTGCGGAGCGCATCGGTGGCGACGTCGTGGTGGCCAAGGCGCTCGACGGCGAGCGCAAGGTAGAAATGCGCGAGCGGCAGGTTGTGCTGGAGGCCGACGGCTTTCAGCGCGGTGCCGGCAGCCAGTTCCCAGAAGCGCTGGCGCAGCAGCACCTGCGCGAGGCCCTGGCAGGCGTGGGCGTTCTCGGGGTCGACCTGGAGGACGGTTTCAAACTCTCGTTGCGCGTCGGCGTAGCGGTTGAGGCCGATGTAGGTGCGGGCGAGACGCAAATGCAGGCCGCTCTGCTTCGGGTCGAGCTTCGCGAGTTCCTGCAACAGCCGCAGGCCGGTGCCGTATTCCTGTTTCTCCAGGGCGAGTTCGGCGCGGAGGAGCAGGAGCTGCGGACCGGGTTGGAGACGCTCGAACAGTTTCGCGAGCGTGGCCTCGGCCTCGGCTTGGAGGCCGATTTGTTTCTGCGCGCGGGCGAGTGCCTGGGTAAACGCGGGGTTCTCCGGGTGCGCGTGGTGCAGCTGCTCAAGAATCGGGAGCGCCTCCCCGGGCTGCCCGGCGTCGAGCAGATCGCGCGCGAGGTTCCAGTGGTTGGTCTCGCGGGTCTGCGCGGCGGCCTTAGCCTTGTCCTGGTCGGGTGCATCGATGTAGCCGAGATCCACGAATTGCTGGATGAGCTCGGCGGCTTCGGCGGCGTCGAACACCGTGCCGGTCGGATGCTGGCCGGTGTCGCCCGCGACAGTTTCCCAGGAGTCGATGTATTCGAGCTTCGGCTCCTCTTTGAAGGCTTCGGCGAGCACGCGGCCGTCCATGTCGCGCGCCGGGGCGAGGCGGTGCAGCGTGAGGAGGGTGGGCGTGATGTCGAGCAGGCGTGCGCCGTGGATTTCGACGCCGGTCTTGAGCAAAGGGCCTTTCGCGAGGAACACGCCTTGCGGGCGGTGCCAGGCTTCGGGATTGGCGAACGGGTTTTCGTTGAACGCGGGCCGCAGCGCACCCGACTGGAAGCCGTGGTCGGAGACGACGATGATGTTAGCTTCGGGACCGGCGAGACGGAGATAAGCGCCGAGCATCCGGTCGTAAAGGCGACACACGCTGTTGACCACGTCGCCATAGATCTCGGCCGCAGTCTGGTCTGCGCCTTCGATCGCGGGCGGGTGGTAGGGCATGAAAGTGTGGAAAAGCAGGTCGGGCGTGCGCCAGTAGACGGCGAGGAAATCCACCGGCTCGTTTTGCAGGAGCCATGTCGCCGCATTGTGGATCGAGAGCGCCTTGGACAACTCGCGGGCGAGCACGAAGAGGCGCTTGTCCTTCGCCTGATCCACCTCCGCGCCGCGCGGGACGAAGAGCCCGATGAGTTCGCCGTCGAGTTCGTCAGGGCTCATGCGCAGTTCGGCGAGCGTGGGGCCGAGGCGTTCGGGAAACACGAGACCGGGGCGCAGCGGCCACGGCCGGTCGAGCGGTGGTGCGCCCTCGGCGAAGAGATCGGAGACGGCGCTGCCGGAGAGCGGCTCGGCAGGGTGGCTGGCGAACCAGTTGAGCAGGTGGCAGCGCGCGCCGTTTTGCTGGAGGATGTTCCAGACCGCCTTGCAGGAGCGCGAGAGGCTGGAAACGGGGCGGACGAGATCCGTCTGCGGATCGACCTCGGTGAAACCGTGGATGCCGTGTTTGGCCGCGCGTTTGCCGGTGGCGATGCTGTTCCAGAGCATCGGCGAGAGCGTGGGCTCGAGCGTGTGCAGGTTGCCGGTCACGCCCTGCTCCACGAGTTGCTGGAAGACGGGCAACTCGCCGCGCGCGATCAGCGGGCGGAGGACTTGCCAGTCGAGACCGTCGAGACCCAGGAGGATGGTTTTGGCCACGGGATTATAGGTTAGTGGCGGTGCCACAGAGGGAAATAAAAACCCCGCGCGCACGAGGCGGCGGGGTCGAAATACCCTAGGTGCGGAGCTACACGCTGGCTCAGACGGCGCGCTCGATTTTCCTGTTCCGACGGTAGGCGGCGAGTCCGGCGGCACCGAGCGCGAGCAGCGCGGCCGCGTTCGCGGGTTCGGGGATCGCAGCCACCTCGCCAGCGGCTATGCTTGCGCCGGGGGTCGCATTATAAGCCGCCGCCAGCACCGTGATGGTGGAGGCGTTGCTATTGGTCTGCACCTTTATCCAGCCGTAGTGAGTTCCGGTATTTTTTTTGAAGCTCACGCCGATGTAGCCCGTGGCATTGCTCCAGGCCGGCACCACGCCGCCAAAAAAGTAGCGATTCAACTCGGCATAGGAGCCATTGCTATTGGCGGCAAGGGAACCCGAATCGATGGTTTGATTGAAAGAGAATTTGGTTGCCGGAGCTTGGCCGGTTTCAGTCGTGCCAACCTTGGAAAGACCAAATCCACCATCAAGGGGTTTAACGCCTGACCACACACCGTCGGCGTAGGGATCCGTGCTCGCCACCAACCAGAATTGCGCCCCAGCAAAACTGCTGGCATAGCCAACACCGGTCTCAAGGGAAAAGAAGAGCGACGATACTCCGAAACTCATGGAGTTTGCACCGCTTAGGGTGACATTTGTAACCTGAGCATCGACCTCCGACGGAAGTGCAATCAGCGCAGTAGCTCCAAGAGCGACGGCTCCGATGGATTTGGCCCGGACAGAGCGGGAAGCTGATAGGTAAGGATCAAAAGAAGCGGCCGGGAGCATAGTCATGAATAACTAGGTAGTTGGTAAATTAGCGTAAAATTGTAAAGGACAAGTTTAACAGCTCTGCCGCACACCGTCCTGCCGTTTTGCAACCATGGACGAGGGGCACCCTAACGGAGGGGTCAGGCCCAGAACGGGGTTCGATCCGGAAAGATAGAGCCGAACTGAGGGAGACCGGTCGCCGAATCAAAGGGGCAGATCCGAGGTGGGCAGGCCGAGTTTTGTTGCAGATTCATGCCTCCTGAATGCGTCTCAGGCGCGCGGCGGCTCGTCCGTCTCCAGTAGCTTCCCGACCATGCCTCGGTGGTCCATCATGAACGCCCGCGTGACGCGGTAGTGTTCGGTGTCCTCGAAAGCCACGCGCCGGACGCCCTCGACGTCGAAATGGTAGATCCACGCGTCGGGGAAGGCCATCAACAGCGGGGAATGCGTAGCGATGATGAATTGGGAGAAGTCCAGCGTCAGGTCGTGCAGCCGGACGAGCATCGCCAGTTGACGCTGGGGTGAAAGCGCGGCCTCCGGTTAGTCGAAGAGGTAGATGCCGTGCCCGTTCAGCCGTTGTGTGAGCAAATTGAGGAAGGATTCCCCGTGCGACTGCGCGTGCAGGCTCTTCCCGCCGTAGCTCGCGAGCACGCCGCCGCAGAAAGGCGTCGCCTCCAACTCGTCCAGCTCCGTCGCCCAGTTGTGAAAGCTCTCCGCGCGAAGGAAGAAACCGTCGAGAGGGAGAGCCGATGGGGTCAGGCCGCGTTTTGTTGATTCTTGGCTCTGCCCGACACCCTCCCACCTAGCCTCTTCCCATGGGCCGAAAGCTTCACATCCAATATCCCGGTGCGCTGTATCACGTCGGCCGAG
>JAIXQS010000061.1 GCA_027485615.1 Verrucomicrobiaceae bacterium | reverse complement strand
TGGTGATCGTCGGCGTCGCTTGGGCAATGGCGAAGTCGAGGCTCTTCGTGCCCGAGTAGTTCGCATCATTGATGGAAGCCGTGACGGTGTAGCTGCCCGCATGGGTTGGCGCCTCAGTGCTCGGGCCATAGCTCGTCCCCGCGCGGCCCGTGTAGGTGTAGGTGAAACCCGAGACACCCGCAGCCGTGGCGGCGTGGTTTTTTGGAAGTCCGTTGAATGTGAGATCCGCGAAGGACGAAAGAGTAATGTTTTGCGCGGATACAGCGGCTTTGCTGACGGTGATAGTGCTCGTCGCAACCGCCGGGTTGAAGTTGACCGAGTCGGTCGGGAGAAAAGTCACGCTGAGCGTGTGGGTGCCGACCGGCAGGATCGCTCCGCGGGCCGGGGAATAAACCTTGGAGCCTGGAATGATCGTGTAGTTGCCTTGGTTCCGCCAACTCGGGTTGCTGGAATCAACATGGCTGCTGAAGAGGGCCGTGCCATAGGTGAGGGAATTCACGCTATTTATGTAGTAGAACAATGGCGTCACTTTGTTGATCGTGAAGTTCTGCGTGACCACCGCGCCATTGCCGACGGCGATGACAGTGTAGTCGCCTGCGTTTGTCGGCGCGGTGGAGGAGGCCGCGTAAGCCGTCGCCCCGCGGCCTTGGTAGCTATAGGTGTAGCCCGCATTGAATGTGTAGCTGCGCCCGGGAAGGCCGACGGAGGGAAATTGCTCAGAGGCCGGCGGGCTATTCTGCCCATAGCGAAACCAGCCGAAGCTCACCACCGTGCCATCGGCTTTGAGGGCGATGGTGTGCTCGGAGCCTGCGTCGATGGCGACGACCTCCGCAAGACCGGCGGGGATACTAGTGATGCCGTAGTTGTCGCGATCGCCCCATGCGACGACCGTGCCGTCGGACTTCACCGCGACCGAGTGCATGGTTCCCGCTGAAATCGCCACCACGCCCTTGAGGCCAGCCGGAACTTGCGACTGGAAATACCCGTTGTTGCCCCAGGCGACGACGGTGCCATCGGACTTAAGCGCGAGGCTGTGCCATTCACCCGCGGAGACGGCCACCACGTCGGTGAGGTCGGCAGGTGGCGTGGCGCGGTTGTAGAAACTCCCTCCCCATGCAACGACTGTGCCATCGGACTTGAGCGCCATGCTGTGGCTGTCGCCAGCCGAGATGGCCACGATGCCGTTGAGGCCAGCTGGCACAGTCGCCTGCCCCTCCGAGTTTGATCCCCAAGCGACGACGGTGCCGTCGGACTTGAGCGCGAGGTTGTGACCTATTCCTGCCGAAATCGCCGCGACACCACTCAAGCCGGCGGGGGTGGTCGACTGACCTCGAGAGTTCGATCCCCATGCGACCACGGTGCCGTCGGACTTGAGGGCCAGCGTGTGACGCCCGCCGGCCGACACCGCGACGACATTGTTGAGGCCGATTGGAACATTGGTTTGGCCTGAATTGTTGGTGCCGAATGCCGATACCGTGCCATCCGACTTGAGGACGACGGAATGCTGATTGCCGGCCGAAACGAAAGGCTCGTTGCGGGGTGCGATGCCGCTTTGGAAATTTTTTGGCAATCCATCGTAGGTGAGGCTGCTCGGCGGATAGAGCGTCGCGGAAGGCGCAGCCTCGCGATTGGCGAGGCCGTAGAGGTTGAAGCTGCCGCTGGCGGGAGTGATTGTGATCGTGGCCGATCCGCTGGAGTCCGCGAGATATTTGTAGTCGATGCGAATCCCGTTGTTGTTTCCAAACGCGTTTTGATTCACCGCAACTTGCCCCATCGCGCCTTGCAAGGTGAAGTCGCGGCTCACGGAATCCGCTCCGACGGAAAATAGCGACAAGACATAGCGCGTGCCGGGGATCAGGCCACGCAGTGTCACCGTCTGGACGGCGCTGCTGCCGTAGACGAAATCATTGGCGAGGCTGCGGCTGGCATCGCTGAGATTGTTGTCATCGTTGGCCGTGAAATTACCGAAGTTTGTCATGGAGAGCTTGCCTTCAACCGATGGGTTGCCGCCAGTGATGCCGGTGAAGGTGATTCCGCCGAGGGCAAAGGAACCGGACGCTCCAAACGAGTAGGAGTGGGTGTAGCGATACCTGGGATCAAGACCGCTCGTCGCGGCTGCAGTCCATGGCACGATCGTCCAGCGGGAGGCATCGATCTTCAGTTGGACGGCTGTCGCCGAGGCGAACTGGCCATCCCAGGCTTTGATCGTAAAAGCATTCTGCAGGCCAGTGGTGCCGATCGCTGGTGTCCAACGCAGCTTTTCCCCGGTCGCGACCAAAGTGGTTCCGGGCACGACTGCGCCCCAGGCGGAGCCGCTCCATTTTTCCAATGTGCCGGAGCTGACCGCCTCGATGCGAAACGAGATCGCGTCGCCATCGACATCCGCCTCATCGGCTGCAGCGGCGATCGAGGTGTAGGAAACTTCCATGGGTTCACTTTCCGTCTGGCCCGAGATGATCTCGACCGCGGCAAGCGTGGGTACATCGGGGCTTGGCGAAACCGAAACGACCGCCTGCACCGGAGTGGCGGACTCCCGCGGACCGTCATCACGCGCCACCACTTTCAATGCAGATTGCGGCCCGTTGACATTGGGATCGGGAGTCCAGTAGCCAATCAAACTCGCAGTGACCACCTTGTTGGTGGACGCATTCCACGGCGTGGCGCTGCCCTCACTGGTGCCGATTTTTAAGCTGCCGGTCGTGACTTCCTTCACCACGAAGCCGGTCACCGCGCTGTCGATATCGGCCTCGTCGCCCTTTGCCATCAGGTCTGTAAAAGTGATCGGGATCGAGGAGTCTTCGGAGCCTGCGGTGACGGGACCCGAAAAACTCGTGAGCGTCGGCGCGTCGTTGATCGCGCCGACGGACACCTTCACCGTCTTGGTCGCTGCGGAATAAAGCGCGCCATCGTAAGCCTTGATCGTGAAAGCGTCGAGTGCGCCGTTGACAGAAGCAGGTGGCGTCCAGACGAGGCTTTCGTCTGCGCCGATCGATGTCGTACCGGCGGTGACTGCCGTGCCATTTTTTGTCAGCGTGCCGCCAAGAAGTGACTCGATGCGGAAAGAGATCGGATCGATGGCCCAGTCATTCGCGATGGCGGTGATCGTATTGTTCGGATCCGTGGCTCCCACAGCGGCGGCAAGCGTTGCGTAGGGGATGGTCAGCGGCGTGTTCTCGAATCCGCCTGAAATCGTTGCCGATGATGTGCTTGCAAATTCTGGAGCCTGATTGGTGATCGTGAAGGTCACCGGCAGGGTGCGGCTTCCAAAACCATTGGACACGGTAATGTTCACCTGATGCACGCCGGCAGTGCCGCTAAGCGGGTAACCGTAGATGCTGCCGATTGAATTGATCGTCAACCCCGCCGGCAATCCGGTGGCGGTATATGTCTGCGGATTCGTGCCGCCAGCATAGTAGTAGTATCCGAAAAAGTTGCCCGCAGCCACCGTGTGTGCCGTCGCTGCCGCCGGAGCGCCATAGAAATACGGAGCCTCGATCTCCAAGCTTACAGGGTAATCTCCCCATGATATCGTGATGTCATCTCGCGGGCTCACCGAAATGTTGTTGTTGCCCACCGGCACGGCAAAGGTAGCTGTGAAAGTAACGCGATACTTTTGGGCGGGATCGCGAGTCGCATTGATATATTTCCTCGCAACTTCTTTGTTGTTGAGATACATGTAGACATGTCCGGCGGTGGAAGAAACGCCGCCGGCAGAGTAGAAGCGTCCGCGAAGATTAAACTCCATCGTAGCCGTGACCGTTCCATTTTGGTTGCTCGTCCAGCTCGTGAGTGTGGAGTCCGAGGTTTCAAGTTGGAGCGAGACACCTGCCCGTTCGTAATCCGCGAGATCGGCCAATAGTCCCGATCGGATTTCTCCCACCCCGTATTCAAGAATCGTGTCACCGCCGGTCCCAGTCGTGTTGGTGCTTGCGGCGACATTGGCATGGGTCAATAACGCCAGCCGATTGATAAGCAACTTTCCCTGATTCGTCCCAGCCACGCTGCATCCGTAGAGGAGAATCTCAGCATTGGGGGACAGGGAGTTTTTCCAGTCGGAAATCTCTCTGGACCGCGCATCAAGCATAGCTGCGTCGATCTTTTGGGCACCAAAGCACAACGCACCAAGCTCGCCGTGTGAGAGAACCCGGACGACATTGATATCGGTCTGCCCATCGAGTGCCGCCGTGATCTGCTCGATCACATCACGAGTGCCGTCGATAGGGATGACTCGCGAGCCGACGAACTCCTCCCGGGGAATGCTAGCCAGCAAAGCCGAATCAACGAGCGCCACGCTGCGAACGGTGGCCGCATCGTGGTTCAAATCTGCCGCAATCAGTGGCTGAACCCCGACCATTAGCAGGCCGATCGCCAAAATCAGGAACCGAAATGCGATCGTCTCGATTGACCGCAGTAAATGAGCGATATTCATGTTTTTAATCAGTAATGTTGAGCGAACCCGAAAATTCAGCAACCGAAGAGCTAGCATGCTATCGCGGCAGGTTACGGGAATCAACTAGGAGATCATGGGTTAAAGATCAAGAATCAAGTGGCGAGGGATTCGAATTTGGGCGCCTATAGCGGAGTCCGCCCAAATTCGTCGCGCTGGGGGGCGTCATGCGGTCCAAGGGCCATTCTGTGGGCTTTGCGACACAGGCCGGAAGACTGAATGCTGATGCGTTTGCCGTGCGGGTGGTAGTTGAAGTTATCCAGCGCCGCCTCGATCATCGGATCGCTGATCTCCAGGCCGATGTAATCGTTGGCCGTGCCAAAGCTGGAAACGAAAGGAAGTAGCGCCTGGCCATTTACAAGTCCAATTGACATTGGAAGCCTAGCTAGGATTTCAAAAACGCCTTTGATCGGCGGCGCCGATATGGCAAATGTATGACGGAAGGACGAAAGCCTGACCAAACATGTCGACTCCCTAATTCCGGGCAATGGTGTGATTCTATCGCGATTCAAATTCATCCCCATGGACCGGGACAGAATTCCCCGATTCCATGAGAATTCCATGAAAACCGCCGTGTCGCTGGGTCTCGCCCTTCGCCACCGGCCATTGACAAACACGCACCAAATGCCCATGAAAACAAGAAATACAGCACCAGCCAACGGGGTCTTAACCCCTCCGCCATTCAGGCCTTTCTGAACAGCAAACCTCTTCGGCCTCTTTTGGGTTCGAACGCAGGGGCGAGCTTTGCGAGCAAGGCATTCTTACCGCACAGCGCAAACCGGCATAGCCGGAGGCAATCCCTCACTGTCCGCCTAACAGTAAAGATAGACACGCCGGAGGGTGGGGGATACATCGGAGGCGTGCGCTATCAGATCATCCATCGGACGCGTTATGTGTATGAGGGCGTTGTGACGGTCTCGCACCACCTCGCCCGGCTTGCGCCGCGGTTCCTGCCGGGGCAGCGCTGCCCATGGCATGTGCTGGAAATCACGCCGGAGCCGGTGGGACGCAGTCTGCATAACGACGTCTACGGAAACGAGACCGCCTATTTCGAATGCGAGGGAGCGCACGGGGAGCTGGAGGTGATCGCCCGAAGCCTTGTGGAAGTTTTGCCGATGCCGAAACCCGATGCCGCATCGACGCCCGCGTGGGAAACGGTGCGCGACGCGGTGAGCGGCGACCGCCTAAGCCCCGGCACGGAGGCGGGTGCGTTCCGTTTCACCTCGCCGATGGTGCCGCTCGGCGAGGACTTCGCGCAGTATGCGCGGCCGGATTTCACGCCGGGCAGGCCCATCCTCGAAGCCGCCTCAGCCCTCATGGGACGCATCCACGAGGAGTTCGATTTCAATGCAACAGCCACCGATGTGGCGACGCCTGTTTCCGAAGTCCTGCGGAAAAAGGCCGGTGTCTGCCAGGACTTCGCACACCTGATGCTCGCCTGCCTGCGCTCGCTGGGACTGCCGGCGCGTTATGTGAGCGGCTACCTGGAAACCAAGCCGCCGGTAGGCAAGGAACGCCTCACCGGCGCGGACGCATCGCACGCATGGGTCTCCGTTTTCTGCGGCGAGGCGGCGGGCTGGGTCGATGCCGACCCAACGAACAACATGCTTCCCGGCGAGCGCCACATCACGGTCGCATGGGGCCGCGATTACTCGGATGTCAGCCCTTTGCGTGGCGTGACCCTCGGCGCTGGCGGGCAGCGGCTCAGCGTCGCGGTGGATGTGGTGCCGGAGGGGGAATAGTCCTTCATAGCCGCGTCAACATCAGCGCCCCGCGTATGCCGGCCTGCTGGCCCAGTTTCGGTGCGACCACATAGGGCGCTTGATTCACCGCTGGGAAATACCCGCCCGTCAGCTCCCGCACGAGGGTGTCGGTTTTTTCGTGGAGTCCCTCCGTCTGTGAAACGCCACCGCCGATCACCACCGATTGCGGCGGGGAAATGGCCAGCAGCCCGATGATTCCGTGTGCCAAATACCACGCCTCCGTTTCCCACGCGGGATGATCGGCGGGGAGTTTGTGCGCGGGTTTTCCCCAGCGCTTTTCGATGGCCGGCCCGCTGGCCATGCCCTCCAGGCAATCGCTATGGAAAGGGCAGATCCCCGCGAAGTCATCACCTTTTCGCCGGGGCAAACGGATGTGCCCGAACTCCGGGTGCAGCGCGCCGTGCAACAGCCGCCCGTTGCA
>JAIXQS010000080.1 GCA_027485615.1 Verrucomicrobiaceae bacterium | reverse complement strand
GCGTCGGTGGTGAATGCCGGGGCGTTCTCGGCAGGGATTTCCTCCGTGCCAATACCCATGAAGAATGAGTGTTGGTTCCCGTCCGTTCCGAGCAAGGAGCAGATGCCGGAAATGTGGTTGAAGTCGATGTTCGACCAACCGGAAAATGAGCGGGAGGTTCCGTCGGCGAAAGAATGTGTCCAGTTCAGAAAGGTTCGCGGGCCGGGATAGACGGTTGCGGAGAGTATGTGGAGAAAGGAAGGAGCGGCGCCGGAAAGTTCCGCAGGTGCAAGTTCGGCGGGAATCGCGGCGGGAGGTTCGGGGAAGACGGGTTTGATGGGATCGTTCGGATCAAGCGCGAGACGCTGGACGGTGATGTCCCGGCCGCCTTGGCGTGTGACGGTGGTTTCAAGCAGCTCGGCGGGCGCGAACACCGCCCGGACTTCCGGCACGGGGATCTCGCTGCCGTCGGGAGGGTCGGTAAGGAGGGCGGGTTCTTGCTGGGCCAAGCAGGGCGACATGCATGATGCCAGCAAGGTCAGTGTCGATATCACTTTTCTCATATTGCCCACAGGCTGTTTACAATGCGTCGCAGGTCAAGACATAAAGACAATTGTCTCATTGGGGATTCCGGCACGTGAGCTGGTTATAAGACTGTGATTCGCCAATCTGATCCCGACGAGTTCGTCCGCAGTGTTGCTGCGAGGATCAGAGATCGACGGTTGGAACTAGGAATGTCCAAGCTCGCTGTGGCACAAGCTGCGGGACTCGATCCACGCGCCATCACCTATGTAGAGGAAAATCGGCGCACTCCATCGTTGGCGACGGTTTATCGGATCGCGCTAGCCCTAAGCTGTGAAGTCCGCGAGCTACTGCCTGAAACCGATGGATGAGCGCTTGTGCTTTTTGCATCAAAGTGCCGGGTTAGGGTTGTAACCCGATCATGAAGCGGCCATTAACATGCTCACCGTCCGCCGCATCATCCGCGAGCACGGCGGCGAAATCGAGATCCAGTCCCAGCCCGACCAAGGCACCCACATCCTCATCCACCTCCCCCACACCGCTCCGAGTCCGAGGCTGCTGCCTTCGCCGGTGATTGACGCGTGACATACGTGTTTAGAATTTAAAATTTAGAGTTTAAAGTTTCTCCACCCATGCTCCCCACCCTCCTCATCGTTGACGACGAACGCGCCACCCGCGAAGGGCTCCGCAGCGCGCTGGAGGAGGATTTCGATGTCTATCTCGCCTCAAACAACTCCGAGGCGCTCACCATTCTCAAGAGCGAGGACATCCAGCTTTTGCTCACCGACCTCCGGCTCGGCGGCGACTCCGGCATGGATCTCATCGACACCGCCGCGAAGCTCCCCTCCCCGCCCGTGATCCTGATGATGACCGCCTACGGCTCGGTCGATACCGCCGTGGAGGCGATGCGCCGGGGCGCGTTCCACTTCGTCACCAAGCCGCTGAACCTCGACGAGGTCGAGATGCTTCTGAAACGCGCCCTCCGCTCCCGGACGCTGGAAACGGAGAACGTCCAGCTCACCAAGCAGGTGAAACAGGGAGCAAGCCTTTCCCGCCTGATCGGGAAATCCCCGGAGATCCGGCGTGTCACCGAGCTGATCGAGCAAATCGCGCCGACCCGCGCCACCGTCCTCATCGAGGGGGAATCGGGCACCGGCAAGGAAGTCGTCGCCCACGCGATCCATCACCTTTCCGGCCGCCCGGCGGCGAAACTGGTGATTGTGAACTGCGCCGCGCTTTCCCCCCAGCTTCTGGAGTCGGAGCTTTTCGGCCACGAGAAAGGCTCTTTCACGGGGGCGGCGCAGAAACGCATCGGCCGCTTCGAACAGGCGGATGGCGGCACGCTTTTCCTCGATGAAATCGGCGAGATCGACGCCGCCACCCAGGTGAAGCTCCTCCGCGCCCTTTCCGAGCGATCCATCGAGCGCGTCGGCTCGAACTCGCCGATCAAGGTCGATGTCCGCCTCCTCGCCGCGACGAACAAGAACCTCCGCCAGCTCGTCGATGCGGGCGTTTTCCGGGAGGATCTCTATTTCCGCCTGAACGTGGTTTCCGTCAAAATGCCCACCCTGCGGGAGAGGCCGGAGGACATCGTGCTCATGGCGAACTCGTTCCTGCGGGAATTCGCCGAGGAAAACGGGCGACCCGTGAAACCACTCACCGACGAGGCCATCCACCGCCTGGTTGCCTACCCATGGCCGGGAAATGTGCGTGAACTCCGAACCGCCATCGAGCATGGCGTGGTGATGTCCAACGATGCCACCATCGGCGTGCGGCACCTGCCCGCTTTCCTGGATGACGCTCCGAAAACCCGACAACCCGTTCAGCTCCCTGGAAAAGCCGTCGCCAACGCCCCCGATGCGTTTAACCTGTATGAGCTGGAGAAAGGCGCGATCCGCCGCGCACTCGCCGAAACCGCCGAGAGCCGCACGCGGGCGGCGGAGTTGCTCGGGATCAGCCGCCGGACCCTGCAACGAAAAATCAAGGAACTAGGGCTTTAAGTTTGTCGGCGCGTATCGTATCCCACTACCCCGCATGAGCAAATCGCAGACCCAATTCGACGCCGGCATCATCATCCGCCGGAGCCTGTTCTTCCTGATACTCATCCTGCTGACGTTGGCGAACCTGTTCATTTTCTTCCGGGGACTCAAAGCCCCTCATGCCATGGAACAGGCTGTGATCGCCCGTGAGGTGTCCCGCGGCAACGGCCTGACCACGAAAGTCATACGGCCTATCGCATATGTTCAGGCGGTGGAAAAACAGGGGGGGGCGGCGCTCTCTTTCACGGGATTCAAGGACACCTACCACTCACCCCTCAACCCCCTCCTCAACGCGGCGGTGCTCAAGTTGCTGGGAGCTGATGATGCCGCCCGTTGGCAAATGGGGGAAAACGAAATGGTTTTCCCGCTGGATCGAGTCATCGCGACGGTGTCCACCCTTTGCTTTCTGATGTCGATCGGGGTCATCTACCTGCTTGTTTCCAGGATTTTCGACCAGAAAATCGCGGGGGTTACAGCCATCCTCATGTTGTTTTGCGAAACCTTCTGGAATTACTCCCTGGCAGGGCTTCCACAGATGCTGATGTTGCTGCTTTTCAGCTGCGCAGCGTATTTCGTCTACCGGGCTGTCGAAGATTCCAGCGAAGGGCGCCTCCCCTACATTCCCGCCATCATCGCCGGGGTGTTTTTCACGCTTCTTGCGCTGACTCACTACGTAACGATCTGGATTTCCATAGGCTACATCATTTTCGCGGCGGTCGCATTCCGCCCGCGGGGCGTGGTGGGCATCACCATCCTTATCACGCTGCTGATCCCCATGGCTTTCGTCATGTTGCGCAATTCGGGGCTTTCCGGGAGTCCTTTCGGCACCGCGTATCTGAACCTTTATAACGGAATCGGCGGGGGCACCGAGGACATCATCATGCGCACCCGTGACCTCGAGGATTACCCGCTGCTCAACAGGGGCTTCGTCTCATCAATCCTCCGCACCACCCTTCTCCAGGCCACCAGCCTGATTCCCTTTCTCGGCGGGATCATCGTCGCGCCCCTTTTCCTCATTTCGCTGATGCACCCCTTCAAGCGGCCGTCGATCGCCCAGTTCCGTTGGGCGATCCTGCTGATGTTTGCCGTCTCAGCATTCGGGCTATCCGTCTATGGGGTTTCCACCGACGAGCTTGACCCGAACCAAACCCACCTCCTTTTCGCACCCTTGATGACGGCTTACGGCCTCGCCTTCGTGTCCATTCTTTGGAGCAAGCTGCCTGTCGTAATTTCCAACCCGATGATTCAGAACCTGCATCATATCCTGATCATCGGCATCACCGCACTGCCCCTGGTCTTGTCATTGCCAAACAAGGTTCGGTTCGGGATGGATCGGAACGACAGGGGTGTCCCGCACTGGCCGCCTTACTTCGCCCCTGCCCTGAATCTCGGACTTGGCAAGTGGCTTACCAACCAGCAGATTTGTTTCTCCGACCAACCGTGGGCCGTGGCTTGGTATGCGGACCGCATTTCGATCTGGCTGCCTTCCAGCCGCCTTGACTTTGTGGAACTTGAAAACACCGCCGCCGACCTGGAGACGCCCGTCGGAGGCATCCTGATCTCTCCTTGCTCCCACGGTTCCGGAAACGCGACGGAAGTGGCGGAAAAATACAAGGATTTCACTTCACTCGTGATGGATGGCCGAATCTTCCTGGCAACCTACCCGCCCGGCCTATCGATCTACGACAAGGACAAGAAAATCGAGGAAATCACCCGCCGTTATCCATTTCGCGCCACTCTGGTGGGTATGGATATGGTTTATTATTCGGATCGCACCCTGCGCACCAGCGGTCAAAACGGACAGGAATAGGCTTTCGCACCGAGCCGATTTCGAACCATACAGATGAAACCATGCCTTCCCGCCGCAAGTCAGATACCTCCAACCCCGCCACCGACCTCTCCTTCGAGGAAGCGATGGCCGGTCTGGAGAACATCGTCGAGGAGATGGAGGGCGAACAGCTCCCGCTTGAGGAACTTATCGCCCGCTATGAAAATGGCGCACGCCTTTTGAAACACTGCGAAACCGTCCTCACCGGCGCGCGGAAACGCGTTGAGCTGATCACGCTCGCAGACCGGGAGGCGGAGAAAATTCCGGAAACCGAGACCGGAGATCCCGACGAAGATAATGACATCACCCTATTCTGAAACCACTGGCGGCGGCACATTTACGGCCAAGCTCGGCCCCCTGCTCGACGCTATCCACGCACCGGGAGACCTGCATCGTTTTCCTGAAGCGGATCTCGCCACCCTCGCCGCGGAGATCCGGGACACCCTGATCAATTGCCTATCCGTCACCGGCGGACATCTCGGGCCGAACCTTGGCGTCGTCGAGCTGAGCATCGCCCTGCACCGGGTTTTCTCAACGCCCGCTGACAAGTTCGTGTTCGATGTTTCCCACCAGGGCTACGTCCACAAGATGCTCACCGGGCGCGCCGCGACCATCGAAACGATCCGCACCTACAAGGGGCTTAACGGTTTCCTGCTCCGCACCGAATCGGAACACGATTCCTACGGAGCCGGCCACGCGGGCACCGCCCTCTCCGCCGCGCTCGGGATGGCCGCCGCCCGCGACCTCGCAGGCGGGGATAACCACGTGGTCGCCATCGCAGGTGATGCCGCCTTCACCTGCGGCCCGACCCTGGAAGCGCTCAACAACATCGCCGAGACCACGCGGAAATTCATCGTCGTGCTCAACGACAACGAATGGTCCATCGACAAGAACGTGGGAGCCATCGCCCGCTACTTCAACGCCCTCCAGACCCACGCGACATACTCCGCCGTCCGCACCTCCGCCGCGGATTTCGTGGAGAAAGTGCTCGGAAAAGCCGTCCGCAAGATCGCCCACCGCGTCGAGGAAGGCGCGAAGAACCTCCTTTTCCCCAATGTCCTCTTCGAGAAATTCGGGCTGCGGTACTTCGGCCCCATCGACGGCCACGACATCCCGCTGCTGATCCGCACCTTCGAGCACCTGAAAACCCTCAACGAACCCGTGGTGCTCCACATCATCACGGAAAAAGGCCGCGGTTACCAACCCGCACTCGACAACCCCGGCAAGTTCCACGGCCTCGGCGCCTACAGGATCGAGGACGGCTCCACCGACACGGTCGCCACACCCACCTGCTCCGACATCTTCGGGCGCACGGTCACCGACCTCGCCATCGACGACCCCAAGATCGTCGCCATCACCGCCGCGATGCCGGGCGGGACGAAGCTGGAGATTTTCAAAAAGGAACTCCCCGACCGCTACTTCGATGTCGGCATCGCCGAGGAACACGCCGCGCTTTTCGCCGCCGGCCTGGCCACCGAGGGCTTCCGCCCTTTCCTCGCCATCTACTCAACCTTCATGCAGCGGGCCTATGACATGATCATCCATGACATCGCCCTGCAGAACCTCGCCGTCCGCCTCTGCATGGACCGCGGCGGCCTATCGGGCGACGACGGCCCCACGCACCACGGCCTGTTCGACATCGGATACCTGCGCCACATCCCCAACATCATCCACATGCAGCCCAAGGACGAGGCGGAGTTCAGCGCGATGCTGAAATGGATGGCGACATACGACACAGGCCCCACTGCGATCCGCTACCCGCGCGGCGTCATCGCCGGCACGTCCGCCAACGCGAAATGCGCCTCCATCCGCCTCGGCGAGGGCGAGCTGATCCAGGAAGGCACAGACGTCGCCCTCATCGGCCTCGGCACCTTTTTCGGCATGGCCGTCCGCACCAAGGAACTGCTGGAGGAAAAAGGATACTCCGTTTCCCTGGTGAACCCACGTTTCATCAAACCCCTCGACACCGCGCTCCTCGGGAAAGTCGCGCGGAACTGCAAGGTCGTCTGCACCTTCGAGGATCACGTCCTCGCCAACGGCTTCGGCGCCTCCTGCATCGAGCACCTGCACGACGCGGGCATCGCCGTCCGCGTGGAGCGCATCGGCTGGCCCGACGAGTTCATCGAGCACGGCAAGCCCGAGATCCTTCACAAGCTTCACGGCCTGACCCCCGAAGCGGCGCTCGACAAAATCCTCCCGCACCTCAGCATTTAGGGACTAGCCCCCACGCAAAGCCATGGACCTCGACCTCATCGACGCACCCTTCGACCTCCGCCATATCAAGCCGGGGGAGCTTGAGGAAATCCTTGAGGATCCTTTCGCGCTCCGCTTCCTGCCCGACAACGACCGCGTCGACGGCGCATCACGCTACTACGCCCTCGGACGCACCGTCGCGGACCGCCACCTTTTCCTCGCTTTCACCACCGACGGCAAGGTCGCCCGCGTGGTCGCCGCCCGCGAGATGAGCGAGGCCGAGCGCCGCTTCTACGACCGCAGCTACAACGAAACCCGCTGAAACCATGAAACCGATCACATCCTGGGCGCAGCTACCCGATTTCGAGAGCGCCGCCGCCGAAAACACCTTCTGGCAGGAACACGAGCTCGATCCGAAGCTCATGGCCGCTTCCATACACGTGGCGGATTCCCGCGAGTCCACCACCATCACCCTCCGCTTCGATCCGCGCATGCTTTCGCGCATCAAGCGCATCGCCCGATCCCGTTTCCTCAACTACCAGTCGATGATGAAACAGTGGCTCGCGGAGCGCCTTGAGGATGAGATGAAAAAACCCTGACCGCCCGGCATCCCGTGTTACGCCGCGCCCTCGTCTCCCCGCGCCTCTGGCTGTTTTCCGTGATCCTGTGGGCGATCACGCTTTTCCTGCTCTCCTCGCTCCCGACCGCGCCCCACGTGGATGGCCCGCAAATCCCGCACCTGGATAAGGTCGTGCATTTCGTCTATTTCATGGGCGGCGCCTTCCTTTTCACCATCCATCTCCTGCTCAAGCACGGCCGCGCCGCGCAAGCGATCATCCGCCTAGCAACCCCCATCCTGCTCTTCGCCCTGGTCGGCGCGCTGGACGAATACCACCAGACCTTCACCCCAGGCCGCTCCGGAAACGACCCCTTCGATTGGCTCGCCGATGTCCTCGGGGCCACTGCCGGAACCTTCCTCGCCCACCTTCTCCATCCCCTGCTGAGGAAGCTCACCGCGTAAAGCTCCCCCCGGGACAGATTCTCCCCGCCGCCAAGGCGTAGCCAACCCCACCTACCTCATCGACCGCCCCGAGGAGTTCATGCGCGTGGTCGCCTGAGCCGCCACGCTGCGCAAAGGTAGGGTCGCCTCGCCGAGGCGACCGTTCCCCCTTGCCGAGGTCATCCTAGCGGAATGACCCTGCCCGAACCGCAGTGTGACTTTCATCCCGCCACAATCACCCCCCTCGCCCCCGCGCTTTTGCTTCGCTGCGGGGGCGAGGGGGGAGCTTGCGGGAAGGAGGTGGCGCGTGGCGAGGGAAAGATGGGCTTCGCCGTCTCCCGTTTCCCGGCCCCGTGCAAACCAACTTTAAGGATTCATGCCTCCCGTCGATCGCCGGCATCCTTTTCCCGAAAAAATGCGTTCATTAACCTAAGCCATCTGCTAACAAGCAGCCCGCCATGACACAACTCGACCAACTCAAGAAGCTCACCACTGTAGTCGCAGACACCGGCGATTTCGAGGCCATGAAGCAATTCATGCCCCAGGATGCCACCACCAACCCGTCCCTCATCCTCCAGGCCGCGGGTAAGCCTGAATACCGTCCGCTCATCGACCAGGCCATCGCCGAACACAAGGACAGCGGCCTTTCCGGACAGGCGCTCACCGATGCCGTCCTTGACCGCATCCTGATCCTCTTCGGCCTGGAGATCCTGAAAATCGTCCCCGGCCGCGTTTCCACCGAGGTCGATGCCCGCCTGTCCTTCGACACGGAAGGCACTGTCGCGAAAGCCCGCCAGCTCATCGCCGCTTACGAAAAGGAAGGCATTTCCCGCAACCGCGTCCTGATCAAGGCCGCCTCCACCTGGGAAGGCATCAAGGCCGCCGAGACGCTCGAAAAGGAAGGTATCCACTGCAACCTCACCCTGCTTTTTTCCTTCGCCCAGGCCGTCGCCTGCGCCGAGGCGAAGGTCCAGCTCATCTCCCCTTTCGTCGGCCGCATCCTCGACTGGCACAAGGCCGCAACAGGCAAGGACTACCAGGGCGACGAGGATCCCGGCGTCATTTCCGTCAAGGCGATCTACAACTACTACAAGAAGTTCGGCTACAAGACCGAGGTCATGGGCGCCTCCTTCCGCAACAAGGGCGAGATCCTGGCCCTCGCCGGCTGCGACCTGCTGACCATCGCCCCCAGCCTGCTGGCCGAGCTCGCCGCCTCCGACGAACCCGTCGAAGCGAAGCTCACCGCCGAGATCGCCGCCGCCGATCCCGTGGAGAAAATCTCGCTCGACGAGAAAGCCTTCCGCCTGATGTTCAACGAGGACGCTATGGCCACCGAGAAAACCGCCCAAGGCATCCGCAATTTCGCAGCCGACATCGTCAAGCTGGAGAAACTCGTCAACGAGTCGCTCTGAGGAAACGGCAATGGCCATCGAGAGCTACGAAAACCACGTCCCGGTGATCCACGCCAGCGCCTTCACGGCCGCCAGCGCGGACATCATCGGGCGCGTGACTCTCCACGAGGAATCCAGCGTCTGGTATAACGCCACCCTGCGCGGCGACATCAACGAGATCGTCATCGGCCCGCGATCGAACGTGCAGGACAACGTGGTCATCCACCTCTCGGACGACCACGGCTGCTACGTCGGGGAGCTGGTCACGGTCGGCCACTCCGCCATCCTCCACGCCTGCACGGTGAAGGACGAGGCGCTCATCGGCATGGGAGCCATCGTCCTCGACGGCGCCGTGATCGGCGAGCGCTCCATCATCGGCGCGGGTGCCCTCGTCACCGGCGGCACGATCATTCCCCCCGGTTCCCTCGTCCTCGGCTCGCCTGCCAAGGTGGTCAAAACCCTCTCGCCCGAAGAGCAGGCCAAGGTGAAAGACTGGGCGCTGAAATACGTCAGGCAGTCGCGGAAATTCATGGCGCGGTGAAAACCGTGGCTGGGACTTGCAGTTCCAGTCCGTCCGGGGGACATCCTGTCGCCCGTTTGCCTGAGCCTCTTCAGACCTCCACATCCACTCGGGCGGGCTGAAGCCTGGGCAGCAAGCCCCCCCGCTTCCCCATTGCGCCCGCCGCGCCGTTTCCCCATACTCCGTCCATGAAGGATCTCGTCCGGGTGGAAATCATCGCACTTATGCCCACGCAGGCGGGTTGCGCCGTGTTCCTCGGAGACGGCGCAAAGGCGATCCTTTTCTACATCGATCCTGCCGTCGGTCTCTCGATCAACACGGTGATGAGCGGCCAGAAATCGCCCCGCCCGCTGACCCACGACCTCTACATGCTCACCCTCGGCGCGTTCGGCGGGAAGGTGTTGCGGACGGTGATCAACAAGGTGGACGGCGATGTCTTCCACGCCCGGCTCATCATTGAGGCGGAGAACGAGATCATGGAAAGAAAGATCATTGAGCTCGACGCGCGCCCTTCCGATTGCCTCGCCATCGCCGCCCGGGCGGAAGCGCCGATCTACGTAACGCAGGAGGTTTGGGATTCACTCGAAGACCGCCAGCCCTTGCTCGACCAGATGCGCAGCGGGAAACCCGAGGATCCGGGCTTCGATTTCGGCGACTGAATTTTTCCCGAAAAACACCGCTTGCGGCTCCGCAATGTGGTTTTAGTTTGCGGCATGCCTCACATAGCCTACCCCGCCCTTCCGGATTATCTCGCCCCAGAGATTTTACTGAACCCCGAGAAGCGCAAGTTTCCCGAGTTCGATGTCGTCCGCCTGCTGCACACGGTTTTCGAGCCGACACAAGGCTGCCGCGTCTGCATCCTGGTGGATTTCGACGAGCCCGCCGGTCTCATCAAGGACTTCGCGTTCCTGAACGGGGACGGCTTCCCGATCCAGAAAAACGCCTACAAGCACTTCTACGAAGCCCTCCGCGACCATGCGATGGCGAAGCTCGGCATGACCGGAGGCGAGATGTTCGCCTACCGCTACACCCGCGGTTCCAACCTCGACCTCGCCGACGAAGTCTGGGACACCGAGGGGAAGGAACTGTCCCTCGACCGCGACATCTACCCTCGATATGACCTCATCCTCTGCATTTCCACCTGGTCCGCCACCGCGCCGCTCACCGCGAAGGCGCGCGAGTTCGGTTTCCGTGGAGCCACCCTCCACGGACTCAACGACGTGATCCTCAACTCAGGCCTCGCCGTCGATTACCGCGAGGTCTCCCGCGACGCGGAAAAGCTCCGCCTCGCACTCACCCGTGCGGATTCCATCGAGATCGACTTCCAGCTCCAGGATGGCCGTATCCTCACCGCCAGCCTCGGCCTCGACGGGCAGGAGGCACAGAAATCCCACGGCCTCTGCCTCGGCGAAAAACCCGACATCGCGAACCTACCCGCCGGTGAGGTCTATTTCGTCCCCACCGACGCGAACGGCCAGTTCCCCATGAAATACGAGGACGGCACCCTCGGCGTGCTCGACGTGAAAGACCGCTGCATTTTCCGCTCCACCCTGATCGAGGGCAACCAGGCGACCATCGACGCCCACAACGCCCGCCTCGCCGACGACCCCATGACAGGCACCCTCGGCGAGCTCGGCTTCGGCACCCAGGTACTGCCCGTTTCCTACGCGGACATCCAGGACGAGAAAGTCCTCGGAACTTGCCACCTCGCCACCGGCCGCGACGACCATCTCGGCGGCGACATCCTGCCGGGCATGTTCAAGAAGCACGAGAACGCCACCCACGACGACATCCTCTTCGCCCCTCACAAGACCCCGAACTTCAACCTCCTTCAGGTGCGCATGAACCGGGGCGGCGAACAGGAAATCATCATCGAGAATTTCCGCCCGTCCGATTACCTCATGCGGGCGCTAGCCGAATGACTTCATCTGCTTTGAAGTTTAGGATTTAAAGTTTAAGGTTTACTCCTGCATGCGTGAAACATTGATCGTGATCGGCCTTTTCGTGATGGCCGTGGCGCTAAGGTCCTCCCGCCAGAACCTCGGGCGCAAGCTCGGGGCGCTGGTGTTGCTGCTTGCGACGTTTTCGTTCTTTTATTTCATCAGCGGAAACATCTTCGCCGGCATCGCGGGTTCATGCATCTGGTTCTTCCTGCCGTGGATCGAGCTACTGACCCACGTTCGCCGACTGCGCATGCCGCTCAACAACCGTCTCCGCCATCGTGAACCCCCGAACCCCTCCTTTTTCCCCAACGCCATCGAGGCCGCCGCAGGCATGGAGGAGGCCGGTTTCGAGCACGTCTCGGACTGCGGCTGGCAGTGGTCGGGCATGCAACAGCATTTCCGCCTCTTCTGGAACCCGGAGGAGCGCGCCATCGCCTCCGTCTGCCTGTGCGAGCAGGAGGAGGTCGCTTTCGCATTCGTCTCCGTCACCTCCACGGATACCTCCGGACGCACTTGGCGCACCACCAACTTTCCCTTCGCCCCCACCCTCCGCTGCTCCCCCAGCCTGAAATGGAACCATGTCCCCTGCGAAAGGTCGTGTTTCCACGAGATCCTCGATGACCACCGGAAGTTCCTTGCCCGGATGAAAATCAACCCGGCCGACCTCCTCGTTCCCGATCCCGAGAAAATGGAGGGCGACATCGAGTCCGAAATGCGCAGGCAGGTGGATCACAACCTGAAATCCGGCATCATCCAACTCAGCGGCGACGGCTATTTCCAATACTCCCGCCGCGGCCTCCTCTTTCTCTGGTTCCAGTTTGTAAAAGACATCATCCGCTTGTGCTGAAAGCGGTGTTTTAACCGCGAATGGACGCGAAGATCCGCGGATTTTGAGGAAATGAGCCGGAAGCACTTGTTTCCTTCCTCCTTTCCAATCCCCCCTCTTCATTGGCGCCCGTTCCCGTTCTTTCGCGGTTAACTTCTTCAAAAGTGAAGCTCCCACCGTTTCCGCAATCAAAGGTTGCAAAACCCGTGTCCTCGACTAAAACCCCGCCCCCTGCCGAGCCCTTCGGCGGCCACACACTCACACACATCAGGCATGAAAGACCTCTCCAAATACCGCAACATCGGCATTTTCGCCCACGTGGACGCCGGCAAGACGACCACCACCGAGCGTATCCTCAAACTCACCGGCAAGATCCACAAAATCGGCGAAGTGCACGACGGCGCCTCGACCATGGACTTCATGGAACAGGAAGCCGAGCGCGGCATCACCATCCAATCCGCCGCCACCACCTGCTTCTGGCAAGATCACCAGTTCAACATCATCGACACCCCCGGCCACGTGGACTTCACCATCGAAGTTTACCGCTCGCTGAAAGTTCTCGATGGCGGCGTCGGCGTCTTCTGCGGCTCCGGCGGCGTTGAGCCACAGTCCGAGACAAACTGGCGCTACGCCAACGATTCCGGCGTTTCCCGCGTGATCTACGTCAACAAGCTCGACCGTATCGGTGCCGATTTCTACCGCGTGG
>JAIXQS010000161.1 GCA_027485615.1 Verrucomicrobiaceae bacterium | reverse complement strand
TCCCTCACATGGCACTGGGCGGTGCTTCCTGAGCTTCAGGGACATCATCACAACACGAGCGATAAATTACCGAAAATCATCGAGGGCGCGATCGACGATCCCTCGAAACCGGGCGTGTCGGTCACCGCTCCCGCCAAACCCGGCGTTTACCGGCTCTATGTCTGGGTGAAGGATGGCAAAGGCCACGCCGCCACCGCGAACCAACCCTTCGAGGTGCGCTGAGATCACCACCTGATCGCCGCATCGCGGAACAGTCCGCAGACACCTTCAAGGAAAAGGGCATCGTTTTTCCCGAAGGCGTCGGGGAAATCCGAATCCACATCCAGCACGCCGCGGAGTTCGCCCCGCGTGTCGAAAACCGGAACCACGATCTCAGAACGGGTGCCGCTTGAGCACGCGATGTGATCCGCATCCAGCTCCACATCCGGGATGATCACCGTTTCCCCTGCCCTCGCGCAACGCCCGCAGATGCCGCGCTCGAAAGGGATCGCCAGGCAACCATGCCCGCCTTGATAGGGGCCGATCTTCAGCAAGCCCGGCTCGACCACCCGGTAAAACCCCGTCCAATGGAAATGCGGGAAATGATGGTGAAGCTCGCAGGCCACCGTCGCCATGAGCGCCACGGAGTCCGTCTCACCCTCGGTGAGGGCCGCGATGCGGTCATAGACTGCAAGGTGGGAAGAGGCGGAAGAATCGGTCATGCGCGCGCGAAGATGACTGTCTGCCGGGAATCGAGTCAAGACGGTGCGGGATGGCCTCCCGGATTTCCGCTTTCCGCAACCCGCCGCTTCGTCTAGTTTCTGTGGAGGAGTTCGACAAGATCGCGAGCCACGTTAACGAGCTGGCACCAAAGCAGGACGATTCCGCCACCCTGACATCACATGCAGCCCGACGACTTCACGAAAATCGAATCCATCTTCGTCCGCCACCGGAATTGCCTGCTGTTGCGCGGGCAGTTCACGGGGATCTACACGGATCATTACCTGCACCTGATGGAAAACGGTATCCGCTATCCCGCCGAGCTGGACGCGATGCTCAAGGACGCGCTGGCCGTGATTACGCTGCATCTCACCGCCCGCCCGTGGTCGGAAACGATCGCCTGGACGGCGAATCTCCGCGCACCGCGCATCAACCTTTTCGTCACCGGATCATCGAACGAGCGATATGTCACCGGCCGTGTTTTCACCGAGGACATCCGCGAGCCCGACCGGAATTTTTTCTATTCCCAAACCACCACGCCCACCTCAAACGAGCCGCGCCTTTCCACGATGGAAGTCGAGGGGCGAGATCCTGTTATGTGGATCTCGCAGTTCTACGGCCAGTCGGAGCAGCGCCCCGCCCGCGCCTTCAGGCTGGAGGATGAGAATTTCGCGCTCATCGCCGCGCAGCCGGACGCCGATCTCGAATGGCTTGCCGGACTCGATGCGGAGCAGGTCGCCGCCATCGATACGGCCGAGGAAACCAGCCTGCTGGAAACCCGCTTCTTCCGTTTTCACTGCGGCTGCACCTTGGACAGGATTTTGCCCGTGCTCGGATCGTGGCGCGAAAAGCCCGACGAGCTTTTCCATGACGCCGACTCGATCACCGTCCAATGTCCGCGCTGCGCTGCCAGCTATGTCATCACACGCGACATGATCTGAGGCAACGGAGGCAAGTCCGCCGCAAGGAAGCGGGATGGAGTGAACGCCCCTGAATCAGCGGTCTTTCACAATGGATGCCGCACCGGCGGCAGAAACTTGAAAGATCACCTTGTGCGCACCGGTAGGCAAAAATACCATGCAAAAACCCACCAAGTTACCTGCCGCCCTCCTCGGATTGTCGATCCTCGCCACTTCCTCCCTTTTCGCCCAGGATCTCCCGGATCCGGACGGAAAACCCGCCGATATGACCAAGCCGGTCAAGGTCTTCATCGTGATGGGCCAGTCCAACACGCTTGAAATGGGTGCTGTGGGGGGCGACAAGGACGGAGCGCTGGAAAAAGCGGTCAAGGGCGAGAACCTTTACGGTTTCCTCACCGACGCGGAGGGCAAATGGACAGTTCGCCAGGATGTCCGCAACGTCGGTGTCATGCAAAAAGGCGATAGCGCGAACGTCTACCGCAACGACTGGCTCACCATCAGCGGCAACAAGATCGGCATTGAGATCGGTCTCGGCCACCAGCTCGGCAACGCCGTCGATGAACCGGTCATGATCCTCAAAAGCTCGATCGGCAACCGCGGCCTCGGCTGGGATCTCCTGCCACCCGGCAGCAAAAGCTTCGAATACACCGACCCGAAAGACGGCAAGACCTACGTCTACGCCGGTTACAAGGAATCCCCGAACCGGTGGGAAAAGGGAACAACTCCCGTCCCGATCGGCTGGTATGCCGGAAAGCAATGGGATGATGACGTCGCCAACGCCAAAAAAGTCCTGTCCGAGCTCAACAAATACTACCCGGATGCCAAGGGTTATGAGGTCGCCGGTTTCGTCTGGTGGCAGGGTGAGAAAGACTGCGGGGACAACGCGCTTGCCGCCCAGTATGAGAAAAACCTCGTTCACCTCATCAAGACCCTGCGCACGGAATTCGATGCCCCCAAGGCCAAGTTCGTCCTCGCGACACTCGGCGAGGCGACCAAAGGGATGACCGACAACACCGGAAAAGTTCTCAACGCCCACCTCGCCGTGGACGGAGAGGCCGGAAAATACCCCGAGTTCAAGGGCAACGTGGCCACGATTTATTCCCACCCGATGGCTCGCGGCGGCAGCGGCAACGGCCACTACAGCGGCAACGCCAAGGTCTACATGGACGTGGGCCTTGCGATGGGCGAGGCGATGACCAAGCTGCTCAAGAATTGATGCGATTCCGGGCGGGCGCAGAGTTCGCTTGAGGGATGCCGCGCCCGCGCGCAACCTGCGCGACGTGCGCCGCATCCTCCGCCCGTCCTCCGTTTTCCGCCAGCAATGGCCGTTGTTCGCGCTGATCCTTTTCATCGCGGCAATCCATGCGCTCCAGGTGATCCTCGGGGAGGTCTTTGAGGATCGCTTCATGGTGGTTCCGGCCGATGTGATGGAAGCGCTCCGATCCCTCCGTTCGGGTGATGTTTCCGCTTCGGCTTCGCTTTTCACGCTGATCACAGCCGCTCTGCTCCACGGCAATGTCGAGCACCTGCTCTGGAACATGCTCTATCTCTGGATCTTCGCCGCGATCGCCGCCGAACTTCTCGGGCACCGCTGGGTGATGGTGGTTTTCGTTTCCACCGCGATCTGCGGAAGCATTTGCCACGTCGCCCTGAACCCGGAGGAAATGATCCCCATGCTCGGGGCTTCCGGCGCGGTGATGGGCTTCGAGGGACTGTATCTCGGCATGGCCGTGCGCTGGCATCTGCCCAACCCGCATGTCTGGCCCATCGCGAGACCCGTTCCGCCCGCCCACCTCGCGGCGGTCGCTGTGCTCGGGCTGCTGTTCGATTTGTCAGGGTATCTCGGGGGCGATCAAGGCATAGCCTACGGCGCGCACCTCGGCGGATTCATCGGGGGAATGGTGCTGGGCGCCGCGGTGGTGCCGATGCCCCGGGTTGCTTTGCCTAGATGATTTGCGTATCAAAAAAGTTGGCATGGTGAGTGCTTAATCTTTCTTAGGCGGACCGACTGAGACGCCATGGGTTATTGGGTTTTCCCCTTGGCTGATCAGTCGGTCCGCTCTTTTTTATGCCCGGCTTTCGCGGTTTGAATTTTCCCGGATCCGGTTATCGTTTGTTGCGTGGGCGGAAACGATCAAATCATCGAGGCGGAGGTCGTTGAGATCGATGGTGTGGCGGTGGAGCCGCGTCCTGCCAGAAGGGAAGCGCCCAGGACTCGCGGTCGTGTTGATTGGACGACGTGGCAAGGTCGCGTGAAACGCCTCGACGCCCGCTGGTGGCCGCTGTGGCTTGTGCTGGGCGCCATCGTCCTGGCGATCGCTGTCGCCCTAGGGATGTGCTTTGCGGTGGTCTTCGTCGCGTGGCGGATTTTCAAAGCGATCCTCCGGGGCTTTGCGGGCTTTCTGAGCCCGCAGCGATGAGCTTTGCCCTGCCTCACGATTTCTGGACAAACCGCGCGGGATGAGCTGCCGTATCTGGGTCATGTCCCCCGCGAAGCTCAGCGACCTCATCCTTGCGCTACCCCATGTCGAGGAAACGAGCCCTTTCGGGCCGGAGCACATCATCCACAAGGTGGGCGGGAAGATCTTCGCGATCCACTCGCCCATGGAGGAACCCCTGCGGCTGAACCTGAAGTGCGATCCGGAGAGGGCGGTGCGGCTGCGGGAGGAGCACGAGTCCGTCATCCCCGGCTACCACATGAACAAGCGGCATTGGAACACCCTCATTCTCGACAGATCCCTGCCCGCCGTGTTGGTGAAAGAGCTGATCCGCCATTCCTACGATCTTGTGTTCTCCACACTGCCGCGAAAGGTGCGAGAGTCGCTTGCGTAAGCGCGGCTCCGTGTGCGGTGCGCGCGGCGATGACGAATGATTTCCCGCCCGCCTGTTCAAAGCCGGGAGGCTGGCAACAGGTAGTGGTGGAAGTTCTCAGCGCCGATAGCGGTTGATAAGCATGAGCAGCCCGATCGTCCCGAGCAGGGCGGCGCATGGAGGGTCGGATCGGAAATCCGCCCCCGCCCATGTGATGACGCTGGGGTGGGCGGGCGCACAGATCATCGGCCTCCCATGAGCATCGGCGGATTCCGATCCGCCGCTCCATGAAGGGCACGCAGGACGGATCAGCCCTACCGGATGGACATCTAAATAACCCATCTTCCCATTCAGGCTATATGAAGAGAGAACCACGTATGAACGCGGATGCACACGGATCAGATCGGGTTGCAGACCATTATGATTGAACCTCGGACTTCCGGATTTTCACGGATGGTGCACTGCATTTCCCGTTCTCTTCATCCGTGTTTATTTGACAGATTGTTGAGTTGTAGAATGTCTGTCTATCTCGCTTTGCTCGGTTGTGGTTCGAATTCTTTTCCGGTCTCTGGTGGAGCAGCACAACCATTTCCGCGGGAATCAAGGCGTGACAAATCGCGGGTGGTGGCGAGCTTAGGAACAAGAACCGATGGAATTTCCCGAGAAAAATCTGCTCGTGCTGGCCTCGGCGGGGTCGGGGAAAACATTCCGGCTTTCCGACCGGATCATCGGGCTGATGGCGCGGGGGGTGGAGCCGGAGAAAATCGTGGCGCTGACGTTCACGCGGAAGGCGGCGGGGGAGTTCGCGGATGCGATTTTGCGCAAGCTGGCGGAGGCGGCGAAGGATGCCGGCAAGGCGGCGGAGCTGGAGGCGCGGCTGGGGATGACGGCGGTGGATTTCATAGGGCTGCTGGAAAAAGTGACCGGCAAACTCCCGCGGCTGACCCTGGGGACGATGGATTCCTTTTTCTCGAGAGTGGTCAAAGGCTTCCAATACGAGCTGGGTGTGACGGGAGGTCGCTTCGAGCTGCTGCAAGGCGAGGTGGCGGAGGGGATGAAGGACGAGCTGCTGGAGGGCTTGCTGGAAGGCGGCACGCACGGGCACGACGGGGAGGAGTTCGTGGCCGTTTTCCGCCGGGCGACGCAAGGCAAGGAAGGCGCGCGGGTGCTGGAGGAACTGCGGGGCTTCATCGCCGGCTGGCACGGGATTTTCGTTTCCCCCAGGAACACGGAGTGGGGGCCGGCTGAGCTGGCGGGCGTGGAAGTTTCCGAATGGGAAAAGCGGAAGGGCGCGCTGGTGGATGCGGTGGAGCGGGATTGGCCGAATGTGGCGAATCGGAAAAAGCGCCATGACGACGCCCTGGAGCCGATGCTTCGCGCCTTCCGGGATCACACGATCGGGGGCGGATCGCTCGGAAAGGCCAAGGGTCTGGTTCCCAAGATCCTTGAGGCGGTGCCCGGCTCAAGCGGGCCTATCGACATTTCCTACTACCAGCCGCTGCTGATCACCGGACTGGCCGCCGAGGCGCTGCGCGATCTGGTGGAGCTGGCCGCGCGCTGCGAGCTGGCCGCCGCGCTCTCACGGACGCGCGGGGTGCGCGGGCTGATCGCCTCCTACGACAGCCTTGTGGAGCGCGAGCTGCGGCGGAAAGGCAAGCTCGGCTTCGACGATGTGAAGCGCCTGATGGGCGCGTGGATGGGCGGAGAGGAAGCGAGGCTGCGGCGCGAGGCGGTGGATTTCCGGCTCGATTCGAACTACGGCCACTGGCTGCTCGATGAGTTCCAGGACACCAGCCGCGACGAATGGAACGCCCTGCTGCCCCTCGTGGACGAGGCCATCACCAACGACGAATCTACGGTTTTCATAGTAGGTGACAAAAAGCAGGCGATCTACGCGTGGCGCGGCGGCGAGGTCGGCCTTTTCGATGAGATCACGGGAAACTACGGCGGGGGGCTGGAGGTCGCCACGATGGCGGAGTCCTGGCGCTCCTGCCCGGAGGTGCTGGAGCCGGTGAACCGCGTGTTCGGCGACAAGGCGACGATCAAGGGGCTTTTCGGCGACGCCGCAACAAGATGGGAATGGGAAACGCATGTCCCGGCGAAGCCGCTGCGGAAACCGGAGAACGCAGGCCACGCGCTCATCGAGGTGATGGACAAGGATGATAAAACCGAACGCGTGATCGCCCTGCTCAGGCAACTCGGGATCGGGCGGAAAAGGATTTCCTGCGGCATCCTGATGTCCACCAACGACAAGGTGAAGGCGCTCGCCGACGAGCTGCGGGCGGCGGGTTTCCAGGTGGTCGAGGAGGGGGAAAGGGAACCGGCCAAGGATCACCCGGTGGGCGTGATGGTGTGGCAGTTGCTGCGCTGGCTGGCGGATCCCGCGGACCGCTTCGCGGAGCGGACGGTGATGATGTCGCCGCTCAAAACAGCGCTTGATGCCCGTTTCGGCGGAGCCTGGCAGGCGGCGTGGGAAGGGCTGGGCGGGCGCGTTTCGGAAGTTGGCTTCGCGGGCATGGTCGGCGAGCTGATCGAGCCTTTGCTGGATGGCTGGGAAATGTTCGGAAGGCGCCGGGCGGAGGATTTGCTGGAGGCATTGGGCGATCTCGACCGTCAGGGTGCGGTGACGGCGCGGGAAGTGGCGGATGGGATCGGACGCAGGAAAATTTCCCAAAGCCCCGGCGTGGCGGCGGTGCAGGTGATGACGGTTCACAAATCGAAAGGCCTCGGGTTCGATGTGGTGGTGCTACCCGACGTGCCTGCGAAGAAGATCCCGGATCTGACCCACTACAAGACAGTGAGCGGCGACGGCTGGATCACGATGGCTCCCGCGCAATGGGTGCGGGAGATGATCCCCGAGCTGAAAGAGGCCGAAGCCCGCTGGGCAGAGCAACAGGCCTACGAGTCCTTCTGCAAGCTCTACGTCGCCATGACCCGCGCGAAACGCGGCCTCTATGTGTTTCTCGACACCCCCGCCGCCTCCGCCGAGGAGGGTAAGGCCAGCCTTTCGAACTGGCTGATGACATCGCTCGAAATCGATGGCGGGGAGACCGGGATTTTCGAGACCGGCAACCCGCACTGGACGGATGGGATCGGGGAAATCGGTGCCACGGAAAAAGCGCCGCACACCCGGTTGGGCGATGCCATGACGAAACGCTCCCGCCTCACCCCGAGCGGGGAAAAGGGCAAATCCGCGGGCGGCGGATCGCCGCAAGGCCGCCGCTTCGGGACCGCGATCCATGCGGCGTTCGAGAAGATCGGATGGATCGATGAGGGTCATGCGCCGGATTTCCCCGCGGAGATCCGCAAGACCATGGAGCAGGCGCTTTCCGTGCCGGAGATCCGTGCGCTGTTGAGCAAGAACGGGCGGGATATCGACCTCCACCGCGAGCAACGGATCGAAGCCGTGCTGGACGGCAAGTGGTTGAGCGGTGTGATCGACCGGCTCCACGTCCACCGCGATGCGGACGGCTCCGCGACAAGCGTGGAGATCATCGATTTCAAGACCGACCGCGTGGATTCAGCCGAAGAACTCATAACACGTTACGGTGGCCAAATGGAAGCCTACCGCCGCGCGATGCAAGCCATCCACCCGGAGGCGGAGGTGAGGTGTTTGCTCATCTCCACGGCGCTGATGAGCGTGGTGGAGGGTTAAATTTTCACCGCAAAGGCACAAAGGCCGCAAAGGGGCGCAGAGTAGAAAAGCAGCTCTTAAGTTCTTCTCTAGGTTTAGAGCTTAAAACTTAGAGTTTAGAATTTTCCTCAATGCTGGTGCTTGCGCTTGAAGCGGAGCGCCGCGGTTTGCTTGGCGATGATGCCCTGCAGGTAGGCGACCTCTTCCGCGCCCATATCGTGATCTAGGGTCTTGAGCTTCTCCTCGGCGCGTTGCATGGCCTCCTCGGCCGCTTGCTCATCGATCTCCGACTCGCCGAGCGCCATATCGGTGAGGACGACCGCCTTATCGTGGGCGATTTCCGCAAAACCGGAACCGATGGCGAGGGTGACGACTTGGCCATCGCGCAGATAGCGGAGTTCTCCGGGCTGGAGAGCGGTAACCAGGCCGGCGTGGCTGGGCAGGATGCCCATTTCACCGTCCGCTCCGGGCAGATAGACGTTCTCGACGGTATCCGAGAAGATCTTTTTCTCAGGCGTGACGATTTCGAGGTGAAGGGACATGGGTAAATGCTGAAAAGCTGAGATTCTGAAACGCTGAAATATGATCAGTCGCGGGAGACGGAGTCGATGCCGGCCTTCATGTAGAAGTTGCCTTCGGAGACGTCGTCCCATTTGCCGTCGAGGATTTCGGCGAAGCCTTTGACGGTGTCCTCGATGGAAACAAGTGCACCGGGAACGCTGGTGAAAATCTCCGCCACGAAGAACGGTTGGGTGAGGAAGCGCTGTAATTTACGGGCGCGGAAGACGCTGAGCTTATCCTCATCGGAAAGCTCGTCCATGCCGAGAATGGCGATGATGTCCTGAAGGTCCTTGTAGCGCTGAAGCACGAGCTGAACGCCACGGGCAACACGGTAGTGTTCTTCGCCGACGACTTCCGGGGCAAGTGCCTTGGAGGTGGAAGCGAGCGGGTCAACCGCCGGGAATAGAGCCTGCTCCGCAAGGGAACGCTCAAGAACCACGGTCGCGTCAAGGTGGGCGAAGGTGTTGGCGGGAGCAGGGTCGGTAAGGTCATCCGCAGGAACGTAAACCGCCTGAATCGAGGTGATCGATCCCTTGTTGGTGGACGTGATCCGCTCCTGGAGGGATGCCATTTCCTCGGAAAGGGTCGGCTGGTAACCCACGGCGGAAGGTGTCCGGCCAAGAAGCGCGGAGACCTCGGAGCCCGCCTGCGAGAAACGGAAGATGTTATCGACGAAGAGGAGCACGTCCTGGCCTTCCTCATCACGGAAGTATTCCGCCATCGTGAGCGCGGAAAGGGCGACGCGGAGACGTGCGCCCGGAGGCTCGTTCATCTGGCCGTAGCAAAGGGCGACTTTCGAGCCTTCGGTGAGGACGGGGTTGCCTTTGCCGTCGAGTTTCACGTGGCCTTTTTCGTCCTTTTCGGTGGCGATAACGCCGGACTCGATCATTTCCCAGTAGAGGTCGTTTCCTTCCCGGGTGCGCTCACCCACACCGGCGAAGACGGAGAATCCGCCGTGCGCAAGGGCGATGTTGTTGATGAGTTCCATGATAACCACGGTCTTGCCGACACCTGCACCACCGAAGAGGCCGCCTTTACCACCTTTGACGAGAGGGCAGATGAGGTCGATGACCTTGATGCCGGTCGGGAGAATTTCCTCACTCGCGGATTGGTCTGTGAGCGATGGAGCCGGGCGATGGATCGGGGAACGGTGGTTTGGATCCGCAAGGGGGACGTTCTCGTCCACGAGATCACCGGTGACGTTGAAGATGCGGCCGAGAACCTGTTTTCCAACGGGAACGGCGATGGCTTTGCCGGTATCGACCAAGGTCATTCCGCGCTTGAGGCCGTCCGTGGTGGACATGGCAACCGCACGCACCCAGCCGTCACCAAGGTGCTGCTGAACTTCGAGCACCAGCTTGGTATCGACCTCGTTGAGCACATAGTGGATCTCAAGGGCGTTGAAGATTTCCGGCAGTTTGCTGGCTTTCGAGAAATCGGCGTCGATGACGGCGCCGATGATTTGGACGATGGTTCCTTGGTTGCTCATTAGGAGGTGGCTAGTTTGAAGTTTTCAGTGTTCAGGGAAGATATTGATGAAACGTTGCCGGTTTCGGATTTCCGCTTTCTTCCTGAAAACTGAAACCTGAAACCTGACAAACTTTGGGTTACTCCATCGCTTTCATGGCGGTGGTGATTTCGAGAAGCTCGGCGGTGATGGCACCCTGCCGGACCTTGTTGTATTCGAGGGTGAGTTCCTTGATGAATTTCTTGGCGTTGTCGGTGGCGGCTTTCATGGCGACCATCCGCGCGGAGTGCTCGGTGGCGCGGGCTTCGAGGAGCGCCTGATAGACTTGGAAATTGATGTAAAGGGGCAGGATGGAGGCCAGCACCTCGGCGGGGGAAGGCTCGAAGAGGTGATCCGCGCTGCTGCCCGGGATGGCACCGGCGTCGTCCGAGGCTGCGGGTGGCTGCACGGGGAGGAGGGTGATCACTTCCGGCACCTGCGTGAGTGTGTTCACGAAACGCATGTGGAGGATGGAAACCTTGTCGTAGTTGCCTTCCGTGAACTGCTTGGTGAGGAAAGCGGCGATGGCGCGCGCCTCGGCGAAGGGAACCGGGTCTTTGACAGAGAAATCCGCGAGGATGTTCTTCTGGAGCTTCTCCAGCATGATGCGGAGCTTGCGACCGACGGTCACGTAATCCGCCGTATCGGAGGTGGAGGAGCGGAGTTTTTTGGCCAGGTTCGTGTTGAGCGGGCCGCACAGGCCCTTGTCCGTGGAGATCACGAGGACGAGCTCGCGGCTGCCTTCGCGGACTTCGAGCAGCGGATGGGAGGCATCTTCGGATTCGCCCGCGCTGATGTCGCTGAGGACGGCGTTGAGCTGGGAGGAATAATCCCGACCCGCCATCGCCTGATCCTGCGCCTTCTTCATCTTCGCGGCCGCGACAAGCTGCATCGCCCGGGTGATCTGGGCGGTGTTCTTCACCGACTTGATGCGGCGGCGGATGTCTCGGAGGTTGGCCATGTTTTACTTCGTAAAAGGGGATAGGATATTTGAAATTAGATAATTGGGTCTACAGACTTCATATCCAATTTTCCAATTTCTAATGTCTATTTCCAGCTGTTCTTGAAATCGCTGAGACCCTGTTTCACGGCGTCCACCATGGCGGCGTCTTTCTTGAGGTCGGGCTTCTCGTTGCGAATCTTGTCGAGGAGCTCGCCCTTGCGGGTGTTGAAGAACTCACCCATCGCGGCTTGGCAGCGGCGGACGTCTTTTACGGCGACGTCATCGAAGAAACCGTTCTGCATCGCGAAGAGGTAGATCGACTCCATCTCCATCGCGAGCGGGGAGTATTGGTTCTGCTTGAAGAGCTCCACGATGCGGGCACCGCGGTCGAGTTTCTTCTTGGTCTGCGCGTCGAGGTCGGAGCCGAACTGCGCGAAGGCCTGAAGCTCGCGGTACTGGGCGAGGTCGAGCTTGGTGGTTCCGGCAACGGATTTGATCGTCTTCGTCTGGGCGGCGGATCCGACTCGGGAGACGGAAAGACCGACCGAGATCGCGGGGCGGATACCTTGGTAGAAAAGGTCGGTTTCAAGGTAGATCTGGCCGTCGGTGATGGAGATCACGTTCGTCGGGATGTAGGCGGAAACGTCGCCGGCTTGCGTTTCGATGATGGGAAGCGCGGTGAGCGAACCGCCGCCCGCTGCATCCGTGAGGCGAGCGGAGCGCTCGAGGAGGCGGGAGTGGAGGTAGAAAACGTCGCCGGGATACGCTTCGCGGCCGGAAGGGCGGCGAAGGATCAGCGACACCTGGCGGTAGGCCACGGCGTGCTTGGAAAGGTCGTCGAACACGATGAGGCAGTCTTGCCCCTTGTCCATGAGATACTCGGCGATCGCGCAACCGGCATAAGGTGCCAGGTATTGCATTGCGGCGGCGTCCGAGGCGGAGGCGGAGACGATGGTGGTGTATTCCATCGCACCGGCGTCCTCGAGGGTCTTCTGGATCCGGGCGACGTTGGAGAGTTTCTGGCCGATGGCGACGTAAATGCAATACATCGGCTTGTGGTTCTGCAGCTTGCCCTGCTCGGCGGCCTTGTTCTGCTGCGCCTGGGAAATGATCGTGTCCACGGCGATGGTGGATTTGCCGGTGGCGCGGTCGCCGATGATCAACTCCCGCTGGCCGCGGCCGATCGGCACCATCGCGTCGATGGCCATGATCCCGGTCTGCACGGGGACGGAAACGGATTTCCGCTTGATGATGCCGGGGGCGATTTTCTCCATCGGGTAGCGGGCGGATGCGACGATCTCGCCTTTGCCGTCGAGGGGTGCGCCGAGGGCGTTGACGACACGGCCGAGGAGGGCTTCGCCGACGGGGACGGAAAGGAGTTTGCCGGAGGTGCGGCAGGATGCGCCCTGCGTCACCGCTGCGTAATCGCCGAGAAGGACGACGCCGACTTCGCTTTCCTCAAGGTTGAGCGCCATGCCGGTCACGCCGCCGTCGAACTCGATCATCTCGTTGAGCATGACGTCGGAAAGGCCTTCGACGATGGCGACGCCGTCACCGACCTTGCGGACCGTGCCGGTGTTGGTTTTCTCAACGCCTGAGCTGATGCCGGCGATTTGTGCTTCGATGTCCTGGAGGATGCTGCTCATTTTTGGAAGGTTGCTAGTGTGGAGTGGTCAGGAAAAAACTGTTAGAATGCTTTGGAAAGGCGGTCGAGGCGACCTTTGACGGAGCCGTTGAGAACGTCATCGCCGACCTTGATGCGGAGGCCGCCGAGGAGGTCGGGGTTGGTGACGAAACGGATGGTGAGCTTGTCGCCGTAATCCTTGGCGAGGCCGGTGGAGATCCGTTGGCCTTCGGCGGCGGTGAGCACGGTGGCGCTTTCGACCAGCACCTCGCGGCGAGCCATTTCGAGGCGGGTGAGGCGCTGGATCGCGGCAAGGATGGCGCGATAGTCGCGCGGCTGGGTTTCGATGAGTTTCGAGACGAGGGCGCGCAGCCTGCTGTCATCAAGCTGTCCGTTCACCTGGCACAGGCCGTAGAGGCGGCGGGCGGTGGCGGCGGCGACTTTGGAAATTTTCATCGGGGTGAAGGAATGGTGGATCAGTTGCCGACCTTGGAAAGCGCCTCTTCGTTGATGCGGTGCTGGTCGTCGGCGGTGAGCACCTTACCGGTGACCTGGGAGGTGGTGGCGGCGACGAGGCGTCCGAACTCGCGCTTGAGTTCCGTGGAGATGCGCTCGCGGTCGGCGTTGCCGGCGGCCTCGGCCTTCGAGAGGATCTGCTGTGCCTGGGCGATGGCTTCCTGCGTTTTCTGCTCGGCGAAGGCGGCGGCGCCCTGCTTAGCCTCGGCAATCAGGCGGAGAGCTTCCTCGTTCGCCTTTGCGATCGCCGCGGCGGTGGATGCCTCGGAATCGGCGAGCTGTTTCTCGATGCGCTTGAGCTTCTCCTCGCCGGCGGCGATGCGCTCGCGGCGCTGGTCGAGCATGGCCTGGATCGGGCCGAAGGCGAATTTCTTGAGGAGGAAAATGACGATGGCGAAACTGATGAACTGGGAGACAAGCTGGGGCCAGTAAACCTTGAATGAACGGGAGATATCTCCGACCACCCCTTCCGATTCTGCGGGAGGGACTGCGGCTAGTATTTCAAAAATCGGGAGCATGGCAGGAAGGTGGGATACGTTTGAAAAAAGGGAGGGGTGCAGGCTTGGCGAGCAAGCCTGCACCCGGAAGGCGGAATCAGTTTTTGGCAAGGAAGATCGCGAAGAACACGATTCCCTCGATAAGCGCTGCAAGAATGATCGAGAGCGTAAGGATGGAGCCGGCGGCTCCGGGGTTGCGACCGGTCGCTTCGGCGGCTTTCGAGCCGAGAAGACCGATACCGATGGCGGAGCCGAGGGCGGCGGCTGCGACGGCGAAGTGCCAGGTGTTAAAGTTGCTGGCGGCTTGTGCGAGGATTTCGAATGGCATGGTGTTGTTTGTTTGTTGGTGTGTTGGTTTGCCAGCTCCCACGATCGTTGCCATGGTCAAACTGGAAAGTGGTCGTGGAATATTCAATGCCCATGGTCGCCGTGGTCGTGGTCGCCATGGTCGCAAATGAGTTTCAGGAAAACGGAAGTGAGTAGCATGAAAACGAGCGCCTGGATCAGCCCAACGAGAAGCTCGAGGAAATAGAATGGAATGACGGGGATCCATCCGAACCATTCGCCCAAGTTGCCCGTTCCGAAAAGGAGCATGATATTTTCCAGAATACTTTCACCGGCATAAACGTTTCCGTAAAGGCGGAAGGAAAGCGCGACGGGGCGGAAGAGGATGGAGATGACTTCGAGAACCCCGACGAATCCGAACACCAGGATCATGGGAACCAGGATGAAGCCGACAAACTTGCCCTTGGGCGCGAAGATGTGCGCGAAAAAGCCCTTGAGGCTGTTTTCCCGGATCGCCCAATAGAACCAGAGCACGGCGAACGTGACCGACATCGCCACAGTCATGTTCAGATCCGCGTTTCCTCCGCGGAGGAAAGGCCGGAAAATATCATGCTGATCGACACCGCTTCCCTCCAGCTTGATGCCGACAGTGCCTACGCCGGGGAGAAGCCCGAACCAGTTGGTGAACAGGATTAGGATGAAAATCGTCGCGAAAAACCAGAAGGTCTTCTTGACCAGCGCTGCTCCGAGGATGCCCTCAAGGAAATTGTAAAGACCTTCGATGAGCCATTCCACACCGTTCTGCAATCCGGACGGGATGAGCTTCATGTTCCGGGTGGCGAGTTGGGCGATAAGGATCACAAACGCCGCTACGATCCATACCATGACCATCGAGTTGGTGACAACTAGTGGACCGATCTTCATCAACTCCTCCGCATGTAAAGGGAGATGGTCATGCCCTCCCTCGGCTCCGAAAGCGGAAGCGAGGCAGAGCAGCCAGAATGACAGGATGGTGGCGAGGGATCGCATGATGGAATGAGCCTTGGGAGACGCCCCCGGCTAGAGGGCGAGGCGTCTTATCGACCCGCCCGATTCGCCGCAAGAGATATTTGTGAAAAATTTCACAAGCCCCCTCCATACGCCGTATCCCTGCCCGCCCAAGCGGGAAAAGTGAGTGAAGTCAAGCGACCTCCGAAAAAAAAGCGTTGGGCAGATAAACCTTTTATCTTGCAAAGCGTTCCGTCGGTTCGCAAAAACGCCCCTGCCATGAATAAAGCAGAACTCATTGAATCCATCCAAAAAGCCCTCGGAGCAGACGCCACCAAGCGTTCCTCCGAAGAAGCTCTTGACGCCGTACTGTCCTCCATCGCCAAAGGCGTGAAGAAGGACAAGAAAGTCCAAATCATCGGTTTCGGAACCTTCGAGGTGAAGAAGCGCGCCGCACGTCTCGGACGCAATCCGAAGACAGGCGAAGCGCTCAAAATCGCCGCTTCGAAATCCGTCGGCTTCAAAGCCTCCGCCGCACTCAAGGGAAGCCTCTGATCCCACGGCGGGAAACCGCCGGGTAAGGAAACTTCAAAACCCAAAAGAAAACCCCGACCGTGAACCGGTCGGGGTTTTCCGTTTTCATGCAATCCGTCAAAGCTGCTAGAACCAGGGCTTGCGACCGACGACATAGGTGGCGACGAACTCGTCATCGGTCTTGGTCAGGTAGAGGATGCCCTCGATCAGGCCAATGACACTGATCGCGAAAGCCGCCAACGGAAGACCGCAGAAGGCGACTGTTCCGGCGATGCTGACCACCAGCATGATGACCCCCTCCTTTTGGTAGCCCAGATAGAATTTGTGGATTCCGAATGCGCCGAGGAGAATTGCGAGGATGCCGGCAATGAGTTTCTTGTCGGTCTGCTCCTTCGGAAAAGAGGTGGCGGCGGGCTGGACGGCCGGAGAAGGCGGTGCTGGCGGCGGGGTGGATTCTACGGGAGCCGCCGTGTGGTTCGGTTCTTCTGACATGGCGGCTCCGGACTATCGGTTTTCCCATCATCTAGCAAGCGGCAAGACGCATGAAACCCCAATTCCCCGGGGTTCCCACACCAGGAAGACACCTACAAACCGCCGTGGCTTCGAACCGACTGAGAGGGCTCCAGCCAAGCGGCCAGGCAGCCATCACGTCGAAGCGGATAAAAAGCAACCCCGCCCTCAACCCGGAGCGGGAAGGTGACAGGGTTGGGGTTTCTGTTTTTGAACTGACAGTTAGAACCAGCCCTTGCGGCCAACGACGTAGGTGGAGACGAACTCGGCATCCGATTTCGTAAGGTAGAGGATGCCTTCGATCAGGCCGAGGATACCACCGATACCGCAGGTCACGACAAAGATGACGATCTGGATGATCCCTTCCTTGGTGTAGCCCAGGTAAAATTTATGGACACCAAATGCCCCGAGGAAAATTCCGAGGAGTCCGGCGATGAGTTTCTTATCGGTCTGCTCCTTGGAGTAGGCCGGGGCGGCGCTGTTATTTGATTCTTCTGACATGATGGTTGTCGACTACCGGATTTCCTTTTAGTTAGCAAGCACCAAGACGCATGAAACCTCGAATCACCCTAGCCGCCGCCGATATGAATGACGGCACACCCCTCGAACTCCAGGAACACGACGGACGGCGCTACCTCCTCGTCCAGGGCCAGCAGATCTGCGGCCCGGCCACCCGTGCCACGGAGGAGGAACTCGCAAAGCTCGCCGCCGCTCCGTTCCGCCCCGCACGCCAACCGAACATCTGGATGGTCGGTCTGGGACTCGGGCACATGCTTTCCTCCATCATCCGCGAACTGCCGCAAAAACGCGCGACCTATCACGTCGCCGAAAGCCGCACGGATCTCGTGGATTGGAACCGCGAGTTTTTTCCGGAAACTCCCCTCTCCGATCCACGTGTGGTCATCGAGAAAGACTCGGGCCCCGACGCGCTGAACAAGCAATCCGGCTGCCTGCACGCGATCATGATTCATCTCGACTCCGCTCCGCTCGCTGCGAAGCAGCGGCTTTGGGTAAATGACAAGCGCTGGCTCTCCGCCACCTACGAGGCGCTCCAGCCCGGAGGCCTGCTGGCGATTGCATCCACGAGGAACATTCCCAACCTCACCCGCAACCTGGAACGCGAGGGCTACGAGGTCGTCGAGCACCAGGTGCCCGCCGTGCCAATGGCAAAAAAAACTCGGCTTGTGCCGATCTGGCTCGCCCGGAAATCGCGGGGAGTCGTTTGAGCCGCCTGCCATCCCGTGCTTTCCTAACACACGCTTGTCATGCCACGCATCCACCACCTCATCCCGGCGCTCATCGCCGCCACCGCCCACTCCGGCGAACTCACCCTGGAAATGAAACCGTTTTTCATCGCCCACAGCCTCGACGCCACCGCCCTACCCGATGCGACCTCGCCGATCCGCCTTGATGCGGAGGTCTGGGAACATTTCGCGATCGTCACCATCGCCGACCACGGCAGCGCGGTGAAAAAAGGCGATGCCCTGGTCGTTTTCGAAACGGAAGAGATCGATGGGAAACTCGCCGACGCCAAGCAGGCCATCGCGACCGCCACCCTCAACCTCGCGCAAGCGGAGCTTGATCTCGCGACCTTGGAGAAAACCGTCCCCGAGCAACTGGCGCGTCTCACGCGAGCCGCCGCCGAGGCCGCCGAGGAACTGGAGCATTTCAACAAGACCGCCCGCAAAAGCGCCGAGGAATCCGCAGGCTTCAAGCTGAAGCGCAGCGAGCAGATCCTCGCTTCCTACAAGGAGGAGCTGAAGCAGCTAACCAAGATGTATGAGGCGGATGACGCCACCGAGGAGACCGAGGAAATCATTCTCCAGAACCAGCTTGATGACGTGGAGGCGGCGGAATTCGCGCTGCGTATGGAAATACTCAACCACAAGCGCACCCTCGAGGTCAGCCTGCCCCGCCAACTCACCGCACTCACCCAAAACCGCGACGACACCGCGCTTTCCCTCGACAAAGGCGCGAAGGATCTCCCGCGCTCCGTGGATCTGAAAAAGCTGGAGGTCGCCGCGCTGAAAACCGGACTGGAGCGCGACGGAAAAGCCCTCGCCGACATGGAGAAAGACCGCGCCCTGTTCGAGATCAAGGCACCCGCCGACGGAATGTTTTACCACGGAGCCATCGAGGACGGGAAATGGACAACCGGCGATCTCATCAAGACCCTCGAACCCGGTGGAGCCGCCCCGGTGGGGAAAACCTTCGCCACCTTCATTCCCTCCGTCGCCAAAGCGATCATCCAAGCCTTCCCCGACCAAGCCACCGCGCGTGTTCTCGCCGCAGGCGCGGAAGGCATCGCCATCGTTCCCGGCCGCGAGGACATCGCGATCCCGGTTTCCCTGAAATCCATCGCCGCCACCCCGGCTCCCGACCTCACCCATCCCGCCACCTTCACCGCCGCCTGGCCGGAAAACCTCAGCGCCGTCCCCGGCCAATCGCTCCAGATCCGCGTCGTTTCCCACAACAACGAAAAGGCGATCACAGTCCCCACCAAAGCCCTCGCCTACGGCCCGAAAGGCTGGACGGTGGAGGTGAAGCTCGCCGATGGGAAAACCGAGAAACGCCCGGTCACCCGAGGCCGCAGCGATGCGGAAAACACGGAGATCATAGCCGGCCTCGAAGCCGGGCAGGTGATCATTGTGCCGTAGCTGCCGCGTCCCGCGGCAGATCGTGCAAGAGGCGTCCCGCCTCTCACTCACCGCAAAAGATTCCACCCCGTCACCAGCGCCTTGAGGCCCGCCATCTCGATGGACGGATCCACGCCGGTGCCCCAGAGCAAGCGTCCGTCGTCGTGCTGGAGCTGGACGTAGGCCGCCGCGCTCGCGTCCGATCCGCCGCGCACAGCGTGGGAACGGTAGTCGGTCACCTTGAAATCCTTGAAGCCCGCCTTTTCCAGCGCGTGGACGAAGGCGTTGATCGGGCCGTTGCCATCGCCTTCGATTTCGAGCGGTTTCCCATCGATCGAGACCGTGGCCTTGCAGCGCACCTGGCCGCCGCCGGGCTGATGGATCAGCTCGTATTCCGTGAGGCCGAGGGGCGATTCCACGTTCACGAAATGCCCGAAGAACGCCTCGCGGATCTCGTCGGGCGTCAGCTCTCGTCCAAGGCTGTCGGCAAGGTCATACACGTATTTCCCGACGATGGGGTGCATCGACTTCGGCAGGTCGAAGCCGTGCTCACGATCCAATACATAGGCCACGCCACCCTTACCGGACTGCGAGTTGATGCGGATGATCGCCTCGTAGGAGCGTCCGATGTCCTGCGGATCGATGGTCAGGTAAGGCACGCCCCACAGCAGATCCGGGTTCGCGGCGCTTTCCTTTTCGCGGCGGTCGAGGCCTTTCTTGATCGCGTCCTGGTGGCTCCCGGAAAAGGCCGTGAAGACCAGCTCGCCGGCGTAGGGCTGGCGCTCCGGCACGATCAGGCGGGTGAATTTCTCATACTTCAGCCGGATGTCGGTGAGGCCGGAGAAATCCAGCCCCGTGGCGATGCCGTGGCTGTTCATATTCAGCGCGAGCGTGACGATATCGAGGTTCCCGGTGCGCTCGCCGTTTCCGAAAAGGGTGCCCTCCACGCGATCCGCGCCCGCCATCAGGCCCAGCTCCGTGGCCGCGACGCCGGTGCCGCGGTCGTTGTGCGTGTGCAGGGAAACGGAGATGGAATCGCGCCTGTCGAGGTGGCGGCACATCCACTCGATCATGTCCGCGTGGACGTTCGGGGAAGCCCACTGGACGGTGTCCGGCAGGTTGATGATCATCTTTTTCTCCGGCGTAGGCTGCCAGACGCCGATCACCGCGTTGCAGACCTCCAACGCGTAATCCAGCTCCGTATCGGAAAACGATTCCGGCGAGTATTGCAGCACCACCTCCGTCTGCGGGATGGACGGGATGAGTTCCTTCACCAGCTTCGTGCCGTCGATGGCGATCTGCTTGATCGATTCCCGCGAGGCGTCGCCGAAGGTCACGCGGCGCTGCAACGGCGATGTGGAGTTGTAAATGTGGACGATGGCGCGCCGCGCCCCGGCGATGGCCTCGAAGCTGCGGCGGATGAGCTGCTCGCGCGTCTGCACCAGGATCTGGATCGTCACGTCCTCCGGGATGCGGTTCTCCTCGATCAGCCTGCGGCAGAAATGGAATTCCGTATCGGCGGCGGAGGGGAACCCGATCTCGATCTCCTTGAAACCGATCGCCACCAGCAGATCGAAGAACTCCAGCTTCTCCTCCACCGACATCGGCTGCGGCAGCGCCTGGTTGCCGTCGCGGAGATCCACCGAGCACCAGATCGGCGCGCGGGTGATCGTCTGGTCCGGCCAGGTGCGGTCGGGCAGGGCAACGGCCGGGAACGGCCGGTATTTCGTGAGGGACTTCGGATTCATATCGGTGGCGCGGGGGAAACCGCTGGGGGCCGCGAAGCTATCCCAACCAGGGGCGCGCGCGCAAGAGCCGTGACGCGGGGCAAAGGCCGCGGCTTGCCGGATGCATGCCGAGCATTCCGTTCATTCCGTGTTTATCTTCTGGCTGAAACCGGAAACAAAACGGTATTTCGCGGGATAGCGGCTCAACTCATGGCACGGAACGCGAGCTTCAGCTCGCCCCGGCTTCCCTCAGTCCTCCGGGGCGAGCTGAAGCTCGCGTTCCACCCATCTCTTCCAGCCGCTTGCTTCCCGATTCCCCGGCCTTGACCGGATGCTGCCGTTCGATAACGTCGGCAGTCGGTGGAGATGTTTACTCAGCCATGAAAAGAGCAGTAAGATGAATGTGGAGCTTTTCATCGGAATCATTTGTCTTGTGATCGTTGGGTGGCACGAATCCTCATGGTGGAAGAGGCGGCAATGGAATCGAACAACCGGGGAGGTGATCGACCTCAGCGAGAGAAAAAAACAAGGTAAGGTCACATACTTTCCTATCATCAAATTCTCATGCTCGGGAAAAGAACGGGAATTCACGTCAAAGTATGGAAGCTCCATGAAACCCAAGGTTCCCAGCGAAGCGATTGTGATTGTATCGCCGGACGAGCAAACGATGGAGCATTACTCGAACTCAAATCGCTGGATGCTTACTTTGATCCCCTTCGTCATGGCCCTCGCGTTTCTGATCAAGGGTGTGTTGTCACTTCCATCATAGGGAAGTGCTGCCTAGCGCAAGAGCGCGCCTTACCTCTCAAAAATCCCCGAACGCGCTCCTCAGATCGCTAGCGGCGCTCTTTGAGGCGGTTTCTTTTTCCGGGACGAAGCCGAAGTCGTCGTTGGCCTCGATGTCGATGCCGGGGTTGGCGAGGAGGGGGCGGGTGATTTTGTCGATGGCCTCGATGGCGGGGAGGGTGGTGTTTTCGGAGGCGGCCTTGAGTTCCTCGAATTTCCTCGCGGTGGACATGACGCGGGTCTCGTAGGAGCCGATGGCCTTGTTGTAGTGATCGACGGCGGAGTTGAGGGAATTGCCGAGTTTTGAAAAGTGCTCGGCGAGCTTGCCGAGGCGCTCGTGCATGGTGCGGCCGAGAGCGGAGATTTCCTTGGCGTTGAGGGCGAGGGCTTCCTGCCTCCAGCCGTAGGCCACGGCTTTCAACAAGGCGATGAGGGTGGTGGGCGTGGCGAGGATGACGCCGTGATCCACACCGCGCTCGATCAGGCCGGGATCGGAATGGAGGGCGGCGGAGAAGAAGGATTCGCTGGGCAGGAACAGGACGGTGAACTCCGGGGTGTCGTCGAACTGGTCGGTGTATTTCTTCGAGGAAAGCTGCTGGATGTGGGTGCGCACCTGCGCGGCGTGCTGGGTGAGGAAACGCTCGCGCTCCGCCTCGTCGGAGGTTTCGAGGGCGTTGAGGTAGGCGTCCATCGGTGTCTTGGAATCGACGACGATGGTTTTACCGCCGGGGAGTTTCACGACGAGATCGGGGCGGAGGCGCTTGCCTTCGTCGGTGGTGGAGGTGGTCTGGAGGGTGAAATCGCAATGCTCCTGCATGCCGGCGAGCTCGACGACGCGGCGGAGCTGCATCTCGCCCCATTGGCCGCGGCCGGTGGGCTGGCGGAGGGCTTTGACGAGGGAGGCGGTTTCTTTCTGGAGGCCGAGCTGGCCTTCGCCGAGGGCACGGACTTGTTCCTTGAGCTCGGAATACGCGCCTTCGCGGAGTTTCTCGATCTCGCCGATGCGGAGCTCGAATTTCCCGAGCGAATCTGCGACGGGTTTCACCAGGGTCTCGATGGCAACCTTGCGTTTCTCGATCTCGCCCTTCGCCTCCTCGGTCTGGGAGGCGAGGGTGGATTTGGCGAGGTGGAGGAATTGCTCGGAGGCGCCCTTGAGCGCGTCGGCGGAGAGGGCTTTGAAAGTGTCGGAGAGCTTCGCCTCGGCGCGTTCGAGGAGGGCTTGCTTTTCCTGCGCGGCCTTGCGCTCGGCTTCGAGGCGGCTGGTCATTTCCGCGAGCTGGTTGCGGAAAGTCTGGGCCGCGATCTCGTTGCGCTCGGACTCGGCGTTGGTGTTGGCGAGGCGGGCTTCGGAGTCGGCGTTGCGGCGCTCCTCGGCTTTCAGGCGCTCAGATAGGGCGGATTTCGCGGAGCCTGCGGCGAGGTGCGTGAAAAGCCAGCCGACGAAGAGCGAGACGAGGGCGGTGGCGATGAGAGGGAGGTGGGGTGCGAGTTCGGGCGGCATGGTGGGGTTCTTTCTACTTGCGGGCGTGGGGATGCTGGCGTTGTTGTTATGTCGCGCGGCGGGGAAAATCTTGAACCATCGCGCTTCACTCCACAACCAACCATTTCACAACCATGTCACACACACTCCCCGACCTCGGCTACTCCTTCAACGCGCTTGAACCCCACATCGATGCGCTTACGATGGAAATCCACCACGACAGGCACCACCAGGCCTACATCACGAACCTCAACAACGCGCTCGCCGGCAAGGCCGAGCATGAGTCGAAATCCGCGCTCGACCTGATCACCGACCTCGCGGCGGTGCCCGAGGACATCCGCAGCGCGGTGCGCAACAACGGCGGCGGCCACGTGAACCACAGCTTTTTCTGGAAAGTCATCGCCCCCGGCGGCGCGAAAGCCCCTTCCGGCGATCTCGCGGCGGCCATCGACGCGGCGTTCGGTTCCTTCGATGCTTTCAAGGAAGCCTTCGCGAAAGCGGGCGCGACACGTTTCGGCTCCGGCTGGGCGTGGCTCTGCAAAAAGGCCGACGGCACGCTCGCCGTTTGCTCAACCGCCAACCAGGACAACCCGCTCATGGGCGAGGTTTTCGGCGGCTGCGGCAATACCCCCATCCTCGGCCTCGATGTCTGGGAGCACGCCTATTACCTCCACTACCAGAACAAGCGCCCTGCCTACATCGACGCGTTCTGGAACGTGGTGAACTGGGATGTGGTCGCCGAAAACTTCGCGGGCTGACCCGGAACAAGGTATTTTTCATAAGCCTTGGGGCGCTCCGGTATACAGCAGCGCCCCAAGGAATTTTCCTTAGGAATTTTCCCGCGTCCTGCGTATCCTATCGGCATGATGAAAAAACTCCTGCTCGCATGGTGTATCGCGGTTCCGAGCCTGGCTTCTTGCCAAACCGAGACGAAAATGAACGAGAACGATAAGAAGCCGGCCGCCGTGCAGGAAGTCCCCGAAGGCGCGCAGGTTGTGACCGTGGGGGTTGGTTGTTTCTGGTGCGCCGAGGCCGCCTACGACCAGCTCGACGGCGTCTATTCCGCCGTTTCCGGTTACATGGGAGGCCAAACGAAAGATCCCACTTACGAGGACATCTGCACCGGCTCCACCGGGCACGCCGAGGTTGTTCGTGTCGTTTTCGATCCGAAAAAAATTCCTCTTGAGCGCGTGCTCGCCTGGTTCTGGGATCTCCACGACCCAACCCAGCTCAACCGCCAAGGCAACGACATCGGCACCCAATACCGCTCCGCGATCTTCTTCGAAAACGATGAGCAAAAAACCGTCGCGGAAGCCTCGAAAAAGGCGGCGCAGGCAAATTTCGACAAGCCCATCGTGACCGAAATCACCAAAGCCTCGGTTTTCTATCCCGCCGAAAACTACCACCAAGGATTTTATGTCCGGAACAAGTCGAAGAACGGCTACTGCAAATACATCGTCGAGCCGAAGCTGAAGAAGCTGAAACTCGATCACTGAGAGCGGTTTGCGTAAATACCTCCGCCCCGCGGCAATCCGATTCCTAAGCCCACGTTAGGATTTCCTGCCGATTGTTCTGCGCATGTTTTGAAAAAGGATATCCCTGCCCGCGATAAATTCCGCCCCGTGCGGACGTTACATGGTTGTCGCCGCCCCTTCTTCAACCCCCAAAAAACCATGCCCGACGTCTGCCTCTACTTTCAGGTGCACCAGCCGCACCGTCTCGATGAAAAGCTGAACCGCGAGATACTGAACCGCGTGGCCGACAAATGCTACCTGCCGGCGAATGAGATGTTCCGCCGGCGCATCGAGGAAAGCCACGGCCTGTTCCGCATGGCCTTCTCCATCACCGGGACGGTCATCGAACAGTTCCGCGAGTTCCGGCCCGATGTGCTGGAATCCTTCCAACAACTCGTCGCCACCGGCGGCGTGGAGCTCCTTGCGGAAACCTACCATCACTCGCTCTCGTTCCTGTATTCCGAAGCGGAGTTCCAGCGGCAGTGCGACATGCACCTCGATCTCATGGAGGAATGCTTCGCGGTGCGGCCCAGCGTATTCCGCAATTCGGAACTGATCTACGACAACGCGATCGCGGCGCGCGCGGAGACGCTCGGCTTCGATGGCGTGATCGCGGAGGGCACTCCGGCGTTCACGGACGGGCTCTCGCCCAATTTCCTCTACCGGGCCCCCGGCGCCGCCCGCATCAAGACCCTGATGCGCAACCACACCCTTTCCAACGATCTCGCCTTCCGTTTCTCCGATCCCTCCTGGGGCGGCTTCCCGCTGACATGGGAAAAATTCACCGCGTGGATCGGCCAGTCGCCCGGGGATCTTGTGAACCTGTTCATGGACTACGAGTCGATCGGCGAGCACCAGAAAAAGGAGCAGGGCATTTACGAGTTCTGGCGGAAAGTCCCGGAAATCCTCATCGAATCCGGCGCGCAGTGGGTCACGCCCTCCGAGGCCGTCGCGATCTATGCGGCGAAGGACGAATACGATTGCCCGGAACCCACCTCATGGGCGGACGCCGAGCGCGACCTCTCCGCTTGGGCCGGGAATGCGATGCAGCTCGAGGCGCTCAAAATGCTTGGCGATCTCGAAACCCCCGTCATGACCAGCGGCGACGCGGAACTCATCGCAGAGTGGGGCGCGCTCCAGTCATCCGACCATCTTTACTGGATGTCCACCAAAGGCGGCAGCGACGGCCAGGTAACCAGTTATTTCTCGCCCTACCGCAGCCCGTGCGCGGCGCACGAGGTGTTCATCGCGGAACTGCGGGATCTTGGGAAACGGATCGGGCAACCGGTTTAGCTTTGTAGGTCGGGGCGGTTTTGCCGCGTGCGTTCCAAAGCTTTATCGCCGCGCCAAGCCTCGATCTTCGCGTGGTTTCCGGACAGCAAAACCTCCGGGACTTTCATGCCCATGAAATCAACAGGTCGCGTGTAGCACGGAGCTTCCAACAGGTTCGGGTCGGAGAAGGATTCCTCGACGGCGGATTGCGAATCTCCGAGCGCGCCGGGCAGCAGACGGATCACGGCGTCACAAAGCACCGCGGCGGCGAGGGCGCCGTTTGTCAGCACGTAATCGCCGATGGAGATTTCCTCGTCGATGAGGGTCTCGACGATGCGGTGATCAATGCCCTCGTAGTGCCCGCAGACGATGAGCAGATGGGTTTCGGCGGAAAGCCCGCGGACGCGCGCCTGTTTCAGCGGAACGCCCTGCGGGGTCATCAGGATCACGCGGGTGTTCTCCCTTTTGAGCGCCGTGATCGCCGCGTGCAAGGGGCCGGGTTGCAGCACCATCCCCGGCCCGCCACCGCAGGGCGAGTCGTCCACGCGCTTGTGCTTGTCCTCCGACCAGTCCCGGAGATTGTGGCCGTGGACTTCCACCAGCCCCGCATCCCGCGCGCGCTGGATGATCGAATCGCTGAGCGGTGCCAGCGCGATCTCGGGGAAGAGGGTGAGGATGTCGATTTTCATGGGGGAGGAGCCGTGGTTTAGAAACCACGTCTGCAACGGGATCTGGCTTTGCTGGCATTTCGCCATGCAGGTCGCGATTTCTAAATCGCGGCTCCCATCAGATGCTCATCGCCTGGAAGCCGCCGTCGACGATCATTTCCATGCCGGTGATGAAAGATCCGGCTTTCGCGGAGGCGAGGAGGAGGGTGGCGCCGATGAGTTCCTCGGCGTTGCCGAAACGGGAGGAGGGGGTGTGGCGGAGGATGTCGAGCACGCGGGACTCGTCGAGCACCTTGCGGTTCTGCTCGGCGGGGAAGAAGCCGGGGACTAGGGTGTTCACGCGGATGTCCTTGTCCGCCCATTCGCGGGCGAGGTTGCGGGTGAGGTTGTGGACGGCGGCCTTGGAGGCGGAGTAGGTGAAGACGCGCGAGAGCGGGTTGAGCCCGGAAATGGAGCCGAGGTTGATGATCGAGGCGGGGCGCATGTCATCGACGAAATATTGCCCGAAAACCTGGCAGGCACGGAAGATGGAAGCGAGGT
>JAIXQS010000100.1 GCA_027485615.1 Verrucomicrobiaceae bacterium | reverse complement strand
GTAGGTGGCGGTCAGCGATTTCTCCAGCAGGCGGTTGGGTTGCAGTCCGCCGGCGGTGAGCTCATCAAGGTAAGCGACTTTCACCGTATCGCCGGGCGCGAGTTCGAGGATGTCGTTGTCGGCGAGTTCGAGGACATTCTCAGCGGGCGGAATGTGTTTCGCGCCACCGCCGGAGATCTCGACATTGCTGACGGCGATGGCCTCGCCGCGATATTCGAGAAATCCGAAATCCACATGGCGGAGTTCGCGCGCCGCTGTTTTCAGGATCCAACGATTCTCTTCCTTGCTGATCTCACCGATTTCCGGTTTCTCGATTTTCGGTATTCCGGGAAGGGTTTTGAAATCCGTTTCGGCGAAGGGCAGCATCCTGAGTTCAGCGGCATTCGGGTTCGCGCGCGCTCGGAGAACTTCGATGGGGCCCCCTTTCGGCATGGCGATGCTGAACACCGTGAGCCGGTGGATGCCCCGGCTTGCGAACACATCGGCGCTGCGCCCTCCTTCGCCGGGAGGGAGCACAAGCCTGCCATCAAGCATGATCGCGGTGGTGCGCCCGGAAACGCTGATCCGCATCGCGCCATCGCGCTCCTGCACCAAGGGGCCGGACCAGATCAGGAAATGGGCGTCCTCACCTTCCTCCGGCGTTTCCCATGAAAGCGTTTTGACTTCCGTTTTCGCGGTCGGCTCGATTTTTTTCGCGGCCTCGACGATCTCCTCCCACTTGTAGGTTTCGCGGAGATCTTTCGCGGGGATTTTGTAAGTGCGCAGTTCCATCCCGGCGTCCGGGAAAACGATGGGCGGCACTTCCGGAGCTGCGGGAAATTCCGCGAGATCGAACCACAACCTGCCATCCTGGCTGCCGCGCACATGCATCCGCACGGGTGCTTCGTTCTCCGCATCGGGCGAGGTCAGCGTGACGCTTTCCACCTGCCTCAGCTCCTTCATATCCACGCCAAGCGACTTCGGAGCCGCGCCGTCCGGCTCGCTGCGCCATGCGGTGGCGGGATCGTGGTCGATCGCCATCAGCGGGCTGTGATCGAGCGCGGAATCGGAAGCGCTCGCGCCCGCAGGGAGTTCGCCGGTCTGGATCATGCCTTTGAACACACCGCCGTGGCTGGACGTTTCCGTGATCTCCATCCTGACCTCGTCGCCGCTGGATGCGGTGAGGCGGATGCCGACCTTGTCCGGCGCGGCGGTGAGATCGCGGTCGCCGTCCTTGACCTGCGCGTAGATGAGGTTGCCGGGCTTCACCTGATCGCCGGGGCGTGCCGCGGCGCGTGGCAACGGCTCCTCTTCCTCCTCCTCGATCTCCTGTTTGAGTGTGTCGGTGAAAGAATCATCTTCCTTATCCACGATCTCGCCGCTCGCGACCTCAAGCGACCCGTCGGAGGCGATGCGCAGGCGGGTGTTGCCGAGAAACTCGAACTGGAACTGCTTCTTGAAATCCTCCGGGTAATCCACGGTGATGATGTCTCCGCCGGTGACCTGGAGGACGCCGTCGCCGGGTTTCGCCACGCCGAGTGCCGTGGGGATTTCGGAAAGGAAAATGCCTTTGCCCGCGCCGCCGCTGGAGAGGAAGGATTGCTCCACATCGTTGCCCGGCTCGGTGCGTACTTCGACCGGGATGCGCGTGTCACCACGGCTGATTCCGAGATCCGGATCCTGCACCACGATGGGCAGGGCGTTGCCGGGCGTCTGCCACTGCTTCGATTCCTGGCCGAGGCGGCCGACCGCGCGCAGCGTTTCCAATTGTGTTAGAAACCGCTGCTCGATGCCATAGACCTCGGCGAGGTTGTAGAGCGTTTCGTTGGCGAGTTCCGCATCGGGCGCGTTTTCCAAAACGGAAAGGAAGATGCGGCGCGCGCCTTCGTTGTCGTCCTGGCGGAGGGCGAGGACTCCGAGGAGGAAGTTCGCGCGGATCGCGACGGATGGCACGGGGCTTTCCGCGAGATCCGTGAAAAGCTCCGAGGCCTGGTCATAGACTTTCTGCGCCATGTAGGTCTCGCCGATACCGAACCTCGCTTCGAGTGCCTCCGGCTGATCCTTGTGGATGTTCAGCACCGTGGTGAACTCGGCGCGGGCGATGTCGTATTGGCTGGCGCGTTGGTAATTCCGCGCGAGCAGGAGCTGGATGCGCGCCTTGTCGCGGGCATCGACGTTTTCCGCCTCGCCGAATTTCACGAGCCATCCGCGCAGGATCTCCTCCGCCCGCTCGTGATCCTCCGGCGTGCCCTGGGCGATGTGTGTTTCGGCTCCGAAAAGCAGCAGTTCGACGGGAAGCTCGGCGCGGTGCGCATCGAACAAGCCCTTGTTCTGATAGTATGCCTGCTCGGCGAGTTCCGATTCGCCGAGTCGAAGGTGAAGGACGATCTGGAGGAGCGGCGCGATGGGGCTGTCCTCGGGGATGTCCGCGCTGAGGCTGCCCATTTTGCCGTAAGCCTTGCGGAGCAAAGTCCGGGCGTCCGCCATTTCCTTTTCGCCGACGGAGCGGATCGAGTTGAGAAGTCCGTTGAGGATCGTGGCGGCGAGTGTGAAGTCCTCGCGAGCCATCGCGGCCTGCGCGAAAGGGTAGAGGCGGCTCCATGATTCGTGGTGTGCCTCGGCCATCAGGATCAGCTTCTGGGTTTCCAACAAGCGGGCAAGATCGCGGTTGGTTGGTGAAATGAGCAGCATCCCGGCCTCGGCGCTGAGCCGTCCCATTTCGAGACCGCGGATCATGCGGAAGAGGCGGATCTTCGATTCATCCGGCATCTCCTTGGAGTTGCGCGCGGCCTCCAGCCAACCGCGCGCCGGCCACTCGCCCATGCTGGGCTGCTGGAAGGGTTCGCTGAGTGCGTGCTTGTGGGATGCGGAGAGAATTTTTTCCATCGCAGCGAAGCTACCGCTCTGGAAATCAAGGTTCGCGATTTCCGCCGCGAAGGCTCCCTTGTGATCCTTGTTCGATTCGAAGCGCTGCATCAGGAACGCCCTCGCCTCGGCGGGCTTCATGGTGCCCGCGAGCTTGAGCGCACACGAAACGGCATCCCGGCTCGACGGGTCGATATCCATGCGCGAGCGCCACCACGCGGCGGCTTCCGTTTTCATGCCGAGCTCTGAAATCACATCGCCGATGCGGGGCGATTGGTAGAGAGGGGAGTCGCTTTTTTTCGATGACTCGGCGATCCACGGCAGCGCCTTGCGGATGATGCCCTCGTCCTTCGTTTCGCAGAGGCGTAGCCATGTGTCCGGATGCGATGTGGACGGGGGGAAAGAGAGCACGTGCCGCGCGGCGGCGATCTGGGCTTCCTTGGCTGTTAGAAAAGACGATTCGAGCCAGCGCTCCGCCGCTTCGAGATCCTTGGGGAACTCCTTGCACAGCGCCGCGTAGTGCTGGGCGGAAACCTCCTTGGAATTCCCGCCGAGATGATGGCGGTAAACATAAGCGAGCCGCGCGAGCAGATGGCGGCGGATCTGCGGAGGCCATGGTTTCCCTAACAACTCCTTGCAGGCCTGACCCGATTTCCCGCCGTCCTCGCGGGTCTGCCGCCAGAGTTTTGCCACGGAGTCGTTCTGGTAATCCCGCTTCGCATTCTGCCACTCGCGGTTGCGCTCCTTGTCGGCAGGAGCCGGGTTCCAGACGCGATCCTGGAAGCCTGCGAGATGCGGGAAAGCCCTTGCGCTGGCGATCACCGCTTTCAAATCATCACGGAATGCAGCGATGTCCGGGGCGGAGTCGTAGAGATGTTTCACTACCTCCTCCGTCAAGCCATCTTCTGCGGGCGATTTGGCGAGGAAACGGCGGGCCGCCTCCCTCGATTTCGCGGTGTCCTTCATGCGGTCGCGATATAAATTGATCGCTAGGATCGCTCGCAGCTTCGCTGCTCCGGCGGGGTTCTTCTCGATGGCATCGGCCAAGCCCTTGGCTGCGAGCTGATGATTCTCTCCGCACCAACCGACATAGGCGCGGGCGATGTCGCGGACAACCACGTCGTGCTGCATCACATCATTGGCGATTGCCAACGCGCGAGCTGTATCCCCGGCCTCGGCGGCGACCTGTGCGGAGCGGGCGAGGGGATCGTATCGGTCATCCTTGCGTGGATAGGCCGCGAGGTAACGCCGCGCCTCCGCCTCGATTTCCGCTGGATTCGATTTCGCGGCGACCATCGCCTCGATGAGAGTTCGGTGGGCTTCGGAATCGCCTTCGCTGAGGGATTTCCTGAAAGACCCGACCGCATTCGAGTGCTGCCCGAGCTGGCTCTCGAATCGCCCTTGCAAGAAAGCGATGCGTCGCTTGGAACGTGCATCAATCTGCCCGCCACGGCTCGTGATTTTTTTCGCGATGGGCAAGCCCTCCGCCCCTTTCTCGCAACGCAGGGCGGACTGCATGCCTTGGATGGCGATACCTGTTAGAGCGGGGCTGGGAGGGAGCTTCGCCACCATCTCGGAGGCGAGAGTGGTCGCTTCGGCGTGGGATTCCGGCTTGTCCGTCGCGATCCAGGTTTTCAGGGCGCGGATGCCTTGTTCCTGAGAACCGCCGTTGCGCCAGATCGCGGCGCGTTGGGTGGCGGCAAGCGTCGCGCGACCGCTGCGCTCGTAAGCGGTGGCGAGCCTATCCCTCGCTTCGTTGGAAAGGGCGTCGGTGGGGAGGATTTCCAAAAACTGCCGTGCCGAGGTGATGACATCATCGTGCCGCGCGGTGGCGGCATATCCGTCGATCAGCTTCAGCGTGATCTCCCCGCGGCGCGGATGATCCTGCTGCGCCCGTGCAAACTTCGATGCCGTGCGGATCAGCCCGAAGACCTGGCCTTCCTTTTCGTAGATCCCGATGAGTTCCAGCATCAGCCCGGCACCGGGCTCGGAGGTCTCGGCGGTTTCCTTCAGGCGGGCTTCGAGGGCGGCGGTGTCCTGAGCCGCTGCGGCAGCAATCAGCAAAGGTAAGCAAAGAAACAGTGGGATTTTTTTTAGGATTTTCATACTACATGATGCCGTTTCTAACCGTCTTCCCTTTCAAAATCACTTCATGCGACACGATCTTTCCAGTAGCCCGGCTGCCTACTGGTGTGCATGACGGCGAGTATGTGCAGATGATCCGCACTGACGCGATAAATCACGAAAAACGGGAATGTCTCAGTTTTGACCCTTCGGCATTCGCCATCGAAGCAGCGGTATAGGAACGGATTACTGAGAACACGTGCGACAGTCGCTTCTATACGTACTATGAACTGCTCACCCAGCCCTTCGACCTTCCGTTCATAATAGACGGCGGCTTCGACGAATTCCGCTTCGGCATTTCCGTCCCAGTTGATCGTCATGCCACTCACGTGTGAAGGTTGCGGATGCGATCCCGGGCGTTTTCCATGACTTGATCATGGGGGACAAGAAGCGCGGTGCCATCGTCAATGCTTCGCGAGCGGCGCTGGATTTCCGAGAGCCATTCTTCGCTCACATCTTCGGCTTCATCCAGGCTTTCGAGCAGGCGACTGGCTAGCCGGGAACGTTCCGGCAAGGGAAGGTGGAGGACTTCTTTCTCAAGATTTTCGTAAACTTGTAGCAGTGTATCCATAGGGAAAATGATGGGGGTAAATGCGCGATATTCCAGTATTTTCGTGGAGCTTCAAAGAGTGGCGGCCTTCGGCTGGCAGATATGGATGAGGATGTTTGGGTTGCCGGGCAGCCGGAGGCAGCCCCTCCTTGGTTTTCAAAATCCTGCTTTGGTGAGTGCTTCGACGATCTTGTTCGCCTCCGGGGAGATTTCGCTTTCCGGGTAGTCGTCGATGAGTTGTTGGAACTTTTTCCGCGCCTCGGGTTTGCGGTCGAGCTTGTAGAGGCAGCGGCCGTAGTTGAAGAGGATCACATCGAGGAAATTCGCGTCGGGATGGTCCGCGAGGACGTTCTCGAAGACATCGACGGCGCGGGCGTAGTCTTCTTTCTGGTAGTAGAACGCGGCCATTTTCGCCACCGCATCGCCGACCCTTCCGGAGTCCGGAAACTGCTCATAGACTTGCTGGTAGGCGACGAAGGCGTTTTCGAAAAGCCTCGGTGCCTCGCCTCCCGTGGCCTTGAGCGCCATCGCCTCGTAGCACTCGCCGATCTGGAACTGCGCCTCGCCGCGCAGCGGGCTGTTGGGGATCTTGGCGACGCTCGCGAAGAGGTTGATCGCGCGGGTGAAATTGTCCCGCTTCCGCTCGACGTTCGCCTGCTGGAGCATCGCCTCATCGACGAAGGCGCTGGAGGGGAAATCGGCGAGCAGCTTGCGGCTCATGCCAAGCGCGAGGTCGAGCTGATCCATCGCGAAATAGATGCGCCAGAGCTGCACGTAGGTTTCCTCCAGCAGCTTGCCGCCGACTTTCTGCGATTCCGCGAGCAGATCCTCGCAGACATCGAGCGCCTCCGCGTATTTCAGGTCGGCCTTCGCGTTGAGGCCGAATTCCTTGTAATGGTTGCCGACCTCGGTGAGCGCGGAGGCGGTGCGGAGCTGGGTTTTCAGGCGCAGGTCGGCATCGGTGATCTCCGTTTGCGTGACGCGCATCTCACCCAGGTTTCCCTCGATGATGCGCGCCTCGGCGGTGCGGACGAGGGTGCCTTCGGAAAGGTTGAGATCGTCGCGGTAAACCAGGCGTATCACTTGGCCGGGCTCTCCGGTGAGCGAGTTTTTAGCGGTGCCGGTTAGCAGCGGGATCGCGTTGCGGAAAACGCCGGCCTGCTCGGTTTCGCGGAGAGTCACCGGCACGCTGCGGAGCAGGAGCATGGGGTCGATCCGTGATTTCATGTCCTCGCCCTCGGGGCCTTCGGTGAGTTCGCCGCTGGCCACGCCGCTTGCGACCTCGTCATCGATTTCATCGGCGGTCTTCTGCCGGAAAACCTGCACGGTGGCCTCCAGCGAATCCTTCCCGGCGCTGGTGTCGCGGTCGGCGTCGGTCACCTGGACGTGGACTGATTTTCCGATCACCGCCGCCTGCAAGTCCTGCTGGAAGGAGCCGTCGGTGATGCGTGCGAAACCGTTGCCGACCACTTTCACCTCCTTCTTGAGTTTCCGGTCGAAGTCTTTGGAGGCGGTGTGCGCGTCGGTGTAGGTGATCGTGACGACATCGCCGCCGCGGACTTCGAGGAGGCCGTTGTCCGGCGTGGCGGTTCCCGATTGGGTGGGGATGCTACCCAAGGCCAGCCGCGGGTGGCGCCCGACGGGATCGCAGAGGACGGTTTCGCTGTCGCCGCTTTTTGTGACGCAGGTGACTTTGATCTGCGTGCCCGGCTTGAGGATGGCGAAATCCCGGTCGTCGAGTTTCACGTAGACCCGCTTGCCCGCCTCGACCTTTTCCGATTTCGAATCCTCGGAGGAAATGGCGGTGCCGACCTTTTCCAAGGCCTCGATAGCGCGGCTGTAATGGCCGAGTTTGAAATGGCCGAGGCCGATGTAGTGATAGGCCTCATTGACCTCCGGCGCGGTGGGGAAACGCTCGATCATATCCCGCATGATCGTGAAACATTTCCCATAATTTCCCGCCTCGTAGAAGCAGCGTCCGGTGCTCAGCACGGCATGGGCGCGGAGGGTGTCGTCCTCGTTTTCCTCGCTCGCGGCGGCCTCGTAGTGCAGGCGTGCCTTGTCGAAATCCTTGGTCTCTTCCAATAGATGGTCGGCCAAGCGCAGGTGCGCCTCGAAGCGGATCGCGCTGCGGGGATAGCGCTCGATCACGGAATCCCAGATCTCCAGCGCCTTCTCGTTCTCGCCGACCTCAAGCCGTGCATCTCCCGCCTGCATCAGCTTGCGCGCTGCGCGATCCTCGATGATGGAACCGCGCTCGGCTTTTTCCTCCTGGGCTTGGGTAACGGAGAATAGAAACAGGAAGAGGAACCACAACCGGAGCGCAGCGGAGATGGCCGGACTGACTAAGTTCTTATCTTCCGGCAAATGAACACGGATGGACATGGATGAAGAAAATGTGGGGTATGGAAAGAAACCGCGAATGAACGCGAATGAACGCGAATTTTTGGAAGAGGAGATCTTGAATTTATTTCCGCAAGTCTTCATTCGCGTCCATTCGCGTTCATTCGCGGTT
>JAIXQS010000050.1 GCA_027485615.1 Verrucomicrobiaceae bacterium | reverse complement strand
GCTCTCCCTCACCAAGCTCCTCAATATGCAGCGAAGGATTCTTCTCATCCCACTTGATGAGGGTAACCGGACGTGGGGTTGCCATGTAGAGCACGAAACACATATTTTCTTGTCGAACGCTAAAGTGGATGCACCGGCGGTGGCGAGCCCGAATTCAACGAGCGACGTTATCGCCGGTTGCATCGCACGGCTTGTTCGCGTTCTTCTCGTTCTCGGCTTGGGCCAACTTATCGGCAACGAGATCCGCGATCATCCGCAAACTTCGTAGCTTTGCGGCCTCGGCGCTGCTGATCTCGATACCAAACTCCTTCTCAAGGCCAACCAAAATCTCAACATCGGCCAAGGAGTCCATCTCCCAAATGATCGAGTAGTCCGTCGACAGGTCGTCATCTGGTCCAAGCCCCTTCAAATCGAGACCGAACTGTTCATCGAACATCTCCCGAACCTTCGCAATAATCTCTGAGGTAACCGCCGACTCTGGAAAGTGCACAGCTCGGTATTCCTCGTGTGAAAGCTTTGGGCGATCACTGAGCAACTGATCGAGCCTCTCACGGTTACGCCGCTCAGTAGGGCTGTAGTATGTGATGATGAAGAAAAGGAGGATCAGGCCTATTACCGAGATAACGATGATCGGCGTGCTCATTCTTCGCGAACAGCTGTATTAGTTCAGTCCTTGGACGATATCATCTCGACGAGGCGTGGCAATTCTAAAAATCAAGATTTGCAAACCACTGGCATTAAGCTTGTTGTGGATAAATTATGCATCACATGATTTTTCGGAACGTAAAGAAATCAGGATAGTATGACCTAACAGAACGTACGGGATTGCTTGTCGTGTGATTTGGAACGTAATAATGTCAGGATAAGCGTGGTAACTTTCTTCTTGCCATCCGCAGTAATCCATAAGAACAGTGTTCAAATGAATGGATCGCATGCGTCTGCGGGCACTGGGAAAGTGAATTTTGACTGGAGGCAGGATCTGGCGACCTCGCGAGACCTGAAGCATCGCGAAGTGGAAGCTTACGGCTATGTCCTTGGCTGGATCGAGGACTGGCGGGTACAGCGTGATCTGCCGCCGGGCAGGGAGGCGATGGAGGCGTGGTGGCGTGAATTCGCCAAGAAGAAGGATCAACCGGCTTGGCGGCTTAGGCAGTGGCAGGAGGCGATCGTGTGGTATCTCAACTGGCTTGAGCTTTGCCGCAAGAGCGGAGGAACAGGGAAGGGCATACCGGAGAGGCTGAAGGAAGCCGTGCATGGGGCGGGTGCCCGCAGGGGACTGGCGCTGCGGACGCGTCAGACGTATGCGGGTTGGGTGGCGCGGTTCGGGGTTTACGCCGGGACGGCGAGCCGGGTGCTGGACGAGGCGGTCGCGAGGGACTGGCTATCGCATCTGGTGGACAAGGAGGAAGTGGCCTTTTCAACGCAGAAGCAGGCGCTCAACGCCCTGGTTTTCTTCTACCGGGATGTCTGCATCCGGGAGGTTGTGGACATGCAGGTGAAGCTGCGGCACACGGCGAAGCGGGCGCATGTGGTTTTGAGCAAGACGGAGTTGATGGGTCTGGTGACGAAACTCGAAGAGATCTACAAAACCCCGGCCTTGTTGCAGTATGGCGCGGGGCTGCGTTTGCAGGAGTTGGTTCAATTGCGTATCAAGGACGTGGATGTGGAGCGCGGCGTGGTCACCATCCATGGCGGGAAGGGAGACAAGGACAGGGAGAGCATCATCCCGAATTGCCTCAAGGAAACTCTATTGGAGCAGATCGCAAAGGCGCGCGCTTTCTGGGAAGAGGACAGGGCGAACGATTCACCAGGGGTGGCGTTGCCGGGAGCCTTGTCACGGAAGTTTTCGAAGTCGGGGACGAAGTGGGCTTGGATGTGGATTTTTCCGGCGGATCATCTTTCCAAAGACCCGGAAAGCGGGATCGTCCGGCGTCATCACCTGCATCCGAAGGTGTACGGCGAAGCGATCAGCCGGGCCGCGGAGAAGGCGGGGATCGCCAAGCGGGTGACGAGCCACGCGTTGCGGCACGCCTTCGCCACGCATTTCCTCGACGGTGGGGCGGATATCCGGACATTGCAGGAGCTGCTGGGCCATACCGACGTGAAAACGACGGAGATCTACGCACATGCGGCAAAGATCGGGAACGGGAAAGGTGTGCGCAGCCCGCTGGATGCGCTGGGGGCGGCGGTTTGATTGCCGATTTTTGATCGGGGTCGCGTTATCTTCCCATGTATGTTTCCTGGAGGGTCGTGATGGCGGCGGTGAGTTCCGCATCGGTGAGCGGGCGTTCCCAGATGAGGAAACGGGCGATCTCGCCGTCGAAGGATTCGTAACCGGGATGCTCGATGGCGTCGCGCTCCTGGCCGACGGCCATTTTGGAGGGGTTGGCGGCGGGAACGACGGAAACTTCCCCGGTGGCGACGGGTTTCGCGCTGCGGGCGAGGAGCTCGAGCTTCACGGTGCCGGTTCCGGCGGCCATGCGTCCGCCGATCACGTGGAATTTCCCGGTCTCCAGAACCGGGCCGAGGAGCTGCGGGTTGTTCTTGTCGAAGCGCCCGAAGGTGAGGCTGTTGCGGACGCCATACCAGAGGGTGTTGTCGTCGTTGAGGCAGCCCCAGATGCCTTCGTATTTCGCGCCGTTGCGGAGGTTTCCGAAAAATGAGTTCACGTCCTTGAGTCCGTCCTGCTGGGGGAAAACGGCGATGATGGCGAGCCATGTGTGGCCCTTGCCGGTGGTGAGTCCGTCGAAGGTGTCCTCGTCCATGCAGACGAGTTCCTGCCTGCGGAAGACGAGGGCGGGCTTGCCGCTGAGTTCGGGGATCGCGGTGCGCAAGGTCGGGCGGCCGCTGCCTTTTTCCTTCCGGCCTTCGTCCTGTTTCACGAAGAGTTTCCCCTTCGCGGCGGGTGCTTGGTTTTCCCAGGCGGCCACCTTGTCGCCATCCTCCAGGGTGAGGCCTTTCGCGGCATCGAGATCGAGCAGGAGGCCTTCTGCGGGGAGGGCGTGGCAGATCGCGGCGGAGGCGATGAGGAGGAGCAAAGGTTTCATGGTCACTCCGCGGCGGAGGCGGTCGCGGCCAGGGCTTTGCGGTAGGTTTTGAGCTGTTCCGTGGGGTTGAGGGTGAGGGCGGCGTCGGTGGATTTCAGGGCTTCGGCGTAGCGGGACTGGGCGACCAGGAGGCGGACGAGTTCGACGTGGGCTTCGTACGCGCTGGTCGAATCGGCGGTGGCGCGTTCCAAGAGAAGCTCAGCGGAGCCGGGTTGGCCGGTGTCGGTGTGGTGTTTCGCGAGGGCGAGTAGGGCGGTGCCGTCGGTGGGGTCTTCGGAAACGAGTTTCTCCAACAGCTTGGTGCCTGCGGCGGGGTCTTCCTCGGAATCGATGAGGTAGCGCGCCTTGGCGAGGTTCATGGTGCGGGAGGGTTCCGTTGTTTCCGCTTTGGCGAGCAGGTCTTTCGCGAAAGGCCAGTCGCCTCGGGAGGAGGCGGTGGCGATGAGGCGGAGGATCGCGCCGGTGCCGGGTTTTGTTTCCTTCGCAAATGCGGCATCGGTGGCGGATTTCGCGGCGTCCGGGCGATCCGCGCGGAGGTGGAGATCGGCGAGCATGAGGGTGGGATCGGGCGGGAGGATGCCGAGGCGGTAGGGGAGTTCGAGGGCTTTCGCGGCGGAGTCGGGGTGATCGAGGTCGAGATGGATGTTGGCAAGCAGGACGGCGTAGGAGGCTTCGAGCGGACGGAGGGCGATGACCTCGTCGAGCAGTGCGACGGCTTCCTCTTTCGCGCCGGTTTCCTGCAGGCATTGGGCGACGCCCGCTTTCCACTCCGCCACATCGGGCTCGGTGACCTGCGCGATGCGGTAGGCTTGCAGGGCGCTGGCGAACTCCTTGCGGGCGAGGCGGCAATAACCGAGCAGGCCGTAGGTGCTGCCCTCTGCGTCGCCGAGGCGGATCGCTTCGGTGAGATGGTCGAGGGCTTCGGGGAGCTTGTTGTCGCGGACGAGGGCGAGGGCGAGGTTGCGGTGGGCGCGGCGGAAGGACGGGTATTCCTTGAGCGGGGATTCGTAGGCGGCGATGGCTTTCTCGTTCTCGCCGGTTTCGAAAAGGAGGTTCGCGAGGTTGAAGGTGAGGGCGGGGGATGTCTGGGTGAGCGGGCTGGAACGGATCTTTTCCAAAGCGCCCGCACGGTTCCCGGCAGCCATCAGGTTCTGGACCTCAACGAGCAACCCGCGCTCCTCGGTGGTGACGTTTGGCTCGATGCGCGCCTCGATACGGTAGGAGCCGTTGAAGGATTTCAGGAACGCCGGGTCCTTCCAAAAGGATGTGGAAAGGGGGAGGGGCTCGGCGGAGAATGCCTGCGGCATAGAGACCAGAAGCCAGAGGCCAGAGACCAGAGGGATTCCGATGTATTTGAACAAATAACTCATAACGAATAACTACTAACAAATCACTTTTCGATGATGATGGGCCAGCGCATGATGGCTTTCACGGCCTGGCCGTCGCGCTTGGGCGGGGTGAAGCGTGCACTGGCGGCGACGCGCCGGGCGGGCGCGACGAGCTCCGGATGGGTGGTGGAAACAACGCTGCGGACGGTGACGGAGCCGGAAGTGGAAAGCTCGACCTCGAAGACGACCGTGCCGCGCGAGACTCCTTGGCGGGCGAGGCTGGAGGGGAAAGTGGCGGAGCCGTGGCGGAGGAGGCGAGGGGTGCCGTCGAGTTCGCTGGTGCTGTAGTGGGATTTCGCGATGGGCGGTGGTGGCGCAGGTTTGTAGTTTTGCTCCTTTTTGAAAAACTGCTTTGAATGATTCACCCGTATTGGTTCGGGCGATAGATTGAGCGGCGCGGGCGCAAGATCGGCGTGGAAATTCTCCACCGGCAGCGTGATATCCATCGGGACATCCGCCTGCGGGATGGGCACGCGGGAGGGATCGGGGAGGGTGGAAAGATTTGTCAGGGATGGTGGCGGAGGAGGCGCGTCAGTTGGGGGTTCCTCCGGCGGCGGGGGTGGCGGTGGCGGTTCGAAGGTGACGGTTTGGATTTCCCGGATCGCGAGATCGGGGACGTCGGCGGTAACCACGAAAATCCGCGCAAAGCCCAGCACCGCGAGCATAAGCGCGGAGGCGGCGAGGCCGATGATGGTGGATTTGAAATTCAAGGTTCAGCGCTCGGTGGCTAGGGATACGGATTCAGCTCCGGCGAGTTTCGCGGAGTCGATGACGGAGACGGTGGCCTGGGTGGGGGTGGTGGCGTCGGCGCGGATGATGACGGGGGTTCCCGGGGTTTCCTCAAGCATCGCGGCGACTACGGCGCGCACACCATCCTGACCGATTTCGCGACCGCCGTGCCAGACGCGGCCTTCGTTGGTGACGGCGATGAGGATGGATTGCCTTTCCAGATCCTCGGATGAGGCGGCGCGCGGTTTGGAGATCTCCACGCCGGTTTCCTTCACGAACACCGTCGTAACAATGAAGAAGATAAGCAGCAGGAAGACGACATCGATGAGCGGCGAGATGTCGATGCTCTCCGTGGTCTCGGAGGTGGTGCTGTGGCGGAAGCGTCTCATGGATTCGTGTCGGCGAGGCGTTCGTGGAGCTGGGCTTGGAGTTGGAGGTGCGTGGTCTCCGACTGGCGTTTGAGAAGCGCCAGGAGGAACGCGGCGGGGATGGCGATTACAAGACCGGCCTGGGTGGTGACGAGCGCCGTCGAAATGCCGGTGGAGATCGTGTCGATGGGGGCATCGCTTCCGGCGGCCATGCCGGAGAAGGTGACGAGCATGCCCGCGACGGTGCCGAGCAGGCCGAGCAGCGGCGCGGCGGTGATGAGGACGGCGAGGAAAGGAATGCGGCGTTCGATCCATGCCATTTCATCGAGCTCGAAGCTGGCGAAGGATCGCTGCAACTCGCGGGGATCGGGCGCTTTCCTTTGCCATGGAAGGGCTTTCCCGACGGTGGTGGCGGTGAGCCATTTCTTGGAGGCGATGGACTTTTGGGCGGAGGCGAGATGTCTCCACGCGCTGAAGAGGATCGCGTAGATCGCGGCGGCAAGGGCGAGCAGCGCGTAGAGGGTGAGGCCGCCCTCGCGCAAGGTGAGTTGGATGGCGTGGATCATTTCGCGCGGAGTCCGTTGACGAAGGAAAGTCCCATCCGCTCGGTGGTCTGGACGATACCCTGCGCGCGGCGGGAAAGGAAGGCGTGGAGGATGAGCGCCGGGATGGCGACCACGAGTCCGAAGAGCGTGGTGATGAGCGCTTCGGAAATGCCGCCGGCGAGGGGCTTGGGATCGCCGGAGCCGAACAGGGTGATGAGGTTGAAAGTGGCGATCATGCCCGAGACCGTGCCGAGAAGTCCGAGCAGCGGAGAGGTGGCGGCGGTGATGGCGATGACGGGAAGCAGCGAGGAGGCTTTGGATTGCACGGCCATGAGCTGTTCGTACAGCGTTTCCTCGACGAGATCCGCGCTGTTTTCCGAAACGGCGACGAGGCGCTCCATGACAGCTCCGGCGGGATGGCGTTGGCCGACCGCGAGCGCGGCGGCTTTTTCGCGGTCGCCGGTGCGGAGGGCGGCGAGGATGGCGGAAACCCAGGCATCGGTCGGCTCGCGGAAACGGGAGAAGCGGGCGAGCTTGATGAGTCCGAAGATTATGGAAACCAATGCCAGAAACATGATGGGCCAGACCCAGAGGCCGCCTTTGCGAACCATGTCCATGAAGCCGCCGTCGATTTCGTCCATCGCGCGGGCATTGCCGCCGGTGGGATCGAGGGGGAGGGCGCTATCTTTTCCTGCGATGAGAGCGGCCACCTCATCGGCGGCACCGGGAACGAAGTGAGGGATTTCTCCCGGCGCGGAGGCGATGATGTCGCCGCCCACCGATTTGTCTTCCGAGAGGAAATAGGAAACGGGGCCGAGCGCGGCGAGAGTGCCTTGGCTGATTTTGCCTTCGGGATCCGAGGCTTGGCCGGGTGCCGTGGAGCCGCCGAGCAGGGCATCGAGTCGGTCGATGGCGGCGTCGAGGATGGGCAGACGGCCGGAAAGGGCGTCGGCGGGTGCGTCGGGGTTTGCGGCGATGATTTCCGGGGAAACTTCCAAAGGCGCGGCTCCGGGCGTGGAGAGCGTGGTGGTTTTCAGCGCGTGGTCTTTGAGCAATCCGGCGAGGTAGGTGGCGTCTTGCTGGCGGGCGGCGAGGTCGGTGCGGAGCTGGCGGAGCTCCTCGGCGCGGTCTTCCTTGGAAAGGCGCGCGATGCGGACGAGGCGGCGTTTCTCGCGGAGTTCGAGTTCGGTTTTCGCGAAATCGGTGGAAAGCGCGGGTTTCTCGGCGGCGATGGCGGCGCGTGTTTTCTCAAGGTTGGAGAGCGCGGACGTGAGATCGGTTTTCGATTTTTCGAGCGCGGCGGGGACTTCGGTTTGCGCGGCCAGTGGTGTAAATGCAAAGAGGAACCACAACCGGAGCGGAGCGGAGATGGCCGAACTGGATAAATTCAAACAATTCGGCAAATGGACACGGATGAACACGGATTTAAAGAGGTGCATCGAAAGGGGGGATTATTGGATTTCCAGAGGCAGGCGCACCATGGAGGGGGGGCGTTTTTTGTCTAGGGTGTCGAAGGCGGCGAGGAGCTCCGCGCGGATCTCCGGCCTTGCCGTCCATGTCCAGCCATCGGCACCCGGTTCACCGATTCCTGCGCCCTGCTTCAAATCCGCGTAAAATGCGCGGGCAAGGCCGAGATAGAGGACATTCACTTCGCGTCCGTCGCGGATCTCGGTGGTGCGGGTCAGGCGGCGGTCGAACTGCTGAGCCTTGGCGAGCACGGAAAGGATGGACTGGAGGGCTTCGCGGGGTTCGTCGGCGGAGGCCCAAGCCGTCAACGCGGCGATTTCCGTTTCGCAGTCTTTCCTGAGCGGATCGGGGAAACGTTTGGTCAAGGCGATGGCTCGGGGCACGTTGCGGGCGACGGCTTCTTTGGCGAGGCGGCGGGTTTCCTTGAGGGACTCGATTTCCGCTTTCATGGTGTCTGCCGATTCACCGTGTCCGGGGGCGGATTGGCCGGCTTTTTCCAGTTCCTCGTCGAGAAGGGCGATTTCCTTGCGGTGGAGTTCAAGAAGCGCGGCGAACTCGGCTTTGCGCGATTCCCAATCCGTGCGCTCCGTGGATTCCAGGGTCTGCGTATCCACGATCTTGGAAATGGTCTCGCGCAGGGCGGTGACATCCGGTTCCGCAGCCATCGCGGCTATGCAGGAATACAGTAGGGCAAGGAAAGTGCGTTGCATGGCTAACTTTGTTGAGAACGTGTCTCAATACGAGGCGATACTGGACGAAACACCCCACCGGTCAAATGAAAAGAAGGACTTGTCCAGCCACCGTGAATTGCGAAGGCTGGCTATCAGATGAAATTGGCATTGTGTCTGTTGTTCCTCACCGGGGCGGCCTTTGGAAAGGCTCCGAACATCATTCTGGTGATCACCGATGATCAGGGATACCCCCCGGTCGGTGCGCACGGGCATCCCTGGCTCAAGACGCCCAACATGGACAAGCTCCGCGCGGCCGGAACGGCGTTGGACCGTTTTCTCGTGAGCCCGACCTGTTCGCCCACGAGATCGGCGCTGATGACCGGTCGGCACCCGCTGAAGAACGGGATCACCCACACGGTTCTGGATCGCGAACGCCTTGCCCTCGGCGCGGTCACCTTGCCGCAGGCTTTGGCGAAAGCGGGTTACCGCAGCGGCATTTTCGGGAAATGGCATCTCGGCGACCAGGCGGAGTATCAGCCCGAAAAGCGCGGCTTCGAGGAGGTTTTCATCCATGGTGCGGGCGGCATCGGGCAGAAATATCCCGGCTCCTGCGCCGATGTGCCGGGTAACAAGTATTTCGATCCGGTCATTCGCCACAACGGGAAATTCGTAAAGACGAAGGGCTTCTGCACGGACGTGTTCTTCTCCGAGGCTAGGGAGTGGATCGAGAAAATGAAAAGCAGCGAGGAGCCGTTCTTCGCCTACATCGCCACCAACGCCCCGCATTCTCCTTTCGTCGCAACGCCCGAATCGAAAAAACGTTTCCTCGATATGGGCTTCAACGACCAGCGAGCCGGTTTCTTCGGGATGATCGAGAACATCGACGCCAATCTCGGGAAGCTCATGCAGAAGATGGACGAGTGGGATCTCTGGAAGGATACGGTTTTCATTTTCATGAGCGACAACGGCATGGAGGGGCAGGTCGCGCAGGCGGGGAAGGTCTTGGGAAAGGACAGCGAGGGGCGTGAGCTCAAGGGCTACAATGCGGAGATGAAAGGCTACAAAGGATCGCTCGAAGAAGGTGGTGCGAGGGTTCCGTTTTTCATCCGTTGGGATGGGATCACGAAAGCGGGGCTGGTGGTCGATGAGGTCGTGGCGCACATTGATGTTTTCCCCACGCTCTGCGGCATCGCCGGGGTTCCGCTTCCGGAAAACCAGGTGGAGGGCAGGAGCTTTTGGCCGCTGGTGTCGGGGGACAAGGCGGAGTGGCCGGATCGCCTTCTTTTCGATCACGCCGCACGTTGGGAGCAGGGGGCGGATCCGGAAAAATCCAAGTGGGTGAATTTCTCAGTCCGCAGCGCGGGATACCGGCTTGTCGGCAAGGGTGAGCTCTACGACATGAAGGCCGATCCCGGACAAACGAGGAACATCGCCGCGGAGCAACCGGAACGGGTGGCGGCAATGCTGGATGCCTACGGGAAATTCTGGGACGAGGCGAGGCCGCTGATGGTGAACGAGAACGTTCCTCTCGCGACCGAGCATCCCTACCATGTCTGGTATGCCGAGCAGATGGCAAAAGGCGGCATCCCGGAGGAGTGATCGGATTTCCGAAACGGTGCGGCTACCGTCCTGTTCATGCCCAATCCTCCAACCGAAGGCCGGGCACGCGGCGGAATTCCCTGGTGTTGTTCGTGATCAGGGTGGCGTCCATGGCCATGGCGTGGGCAGCGATCAGCATGTCCAGCGGGCCGATGGTCTTGCCGGCTTTTTCCAGAACATAGCGGATGTGCCCGTAGTGGTGGACGCAATCCACCGGTTCATAGGAGTAACTCTCGAAGGGTAGCAGCACCTCTTGCATGGCCGGTTGCTTTTCCTCGTATCGACCGCTCGCATGCAGCCCGTATTCGAGTTCGGAGAGGCTGATCGCGGAGAGACCGACGGGGTGGCCTGCGTCCATTTCCTTGCGGCATCGCTCCCGGATGCGCTTCCCGGAGGCCGCCACGCTTTTTTCCCGCGCGGTGCGGGGGGCGATCAAAGCCGTGCCCCGCAGCAGCAGGATGAACGTGTTCGTATCCAGCATTCGGATCATGGCAGGCCTGCATTGAAATCCCTCACTTGTGGCGTTTTGCGGTCGCGTCTCTCAACCGCCTCAAAGAAATCGTCTCCCAGTTCGCGGCAGCCGCGCTCGAAGTTCGCCCATGGATCTCCTTCGCTGATCAATATGCCCCCTGGTACGCGGGTCAGGCGGACTTCCTTTCCTGAGACGCGGAACTCCTTCGGCAGGCGGATCGCCTGGCTTCGCCCGCTGGCAAAAACTTTCGCAGTGGTGGTCATCAAAAGGTAGATATCATCTCACCCTCACGCGGTCAAGGCGAGTGATCAGCTCCGCTCGGGGAATTTCCGTTTCCAGATCTCCAGCGAGGCGCGGATTTCATCGGCCTCGCGCGTGGGGCTGAGTTCCCATACCAGCGGGCAGCCTTCCGGGAAATGCGGCAGCAGCGCGTCGTAATCCAGCGTGCCGGTGAACGGCGTGCGGTGGTCGCGGGCGGGCCATTGCACATCGTGGACGTGGCCGCCGATGAGATGCGGCGCGATCATTGCCAGCCACTCGTAGTGGTCGAGCAGGCCGAGGTTGTGCTTGAGCTGCACGTGGCCGAAGTCGTGCCAGTAACCGATCCACGGGTTGTCCTTGAAGTGTTCCTGGAGGCGCAGCATCTCGCGCTCGTTCGGCATGTCCTCGAAGCGTGAGCGCGACTCGACGGCGAGCTTCACGCCGTATTCCTCCGCCTTCGGGGCGAGTTCTTCCAGCGCTTGGATGGCGCGGTGATAGTAAAGCGGCGCGAGCTTCTCCCGTTTTCTTATGAAAGCGATCTTATTCTTGATGTAGCGGGGCTCGCGCTGTTCACCGGCGGCCACGAGTTTCGTGAGCGGCTTGGTGAACTTCGCGGTGTTCATCGGCGCGGATCCCATGTGCAGGACGAGGTATCGCGCACGGAACTCGGCGGCCAGTTCCAGCGATTTCAAGGTCATATCCATCGCCCGTTTCCGGTCGAAGGGGCGGTGCGAAGTGTATTCGTAGGCGTCGGGCGCATCGATCATCACCTCCACGGGCGAGGGGAAAAAATTATGCACACCGGAACAGGTGAACGTGTCCGCCGCGAAGGCTTTCCGGATGCCCGGGATCTTGGCGACCGTCATCCCGTGGGACAGCTCGATGTTTGTAAAACCCAGCCCTACGATCTCCTCAATCATCGCCTCGCCGTCGGTGTGACGACTGTTGTTCCAGCAGGTTGAGAAAGCGAGCATGAGGCGGAGTTTAGGGATTGGATTTCTGATTACAATTTCCAAGGGAACCCGATGGAATGTATTCTGTCGCTGACACCCGGACCGTGTCACTAAATCTCCGCGCTTTGCAGGTTGATTCCCCAGCGATTTTTTGGAGGATAGGGCGAAACCAAACCACCATGAACCGTTTATCCAAGATATCTTCAGCCCTCGCGACCGTTGCCGTGGCAATCGCCTTCAGCTCCTGCTCAATGACCTCCAAGACGTCGGGAACCGCGTTTTCCTTTGATCCTTCGGTCAAGAATCCGACCGGTGCCGTGAAAGTCCACATCAGCACGGGAGCGCAACGGGTTTATGTGACGCAAGGGGACGAGGTTTTGCTGTCCACGCCTTGTTCCGTGGGCACCACAGCGACTCCGACTCCCAAGGGTGAGTTTCGCATCCAGAGCAAGACGCGCCATCGCCGCCGGGCAAGCTCCCCGGGTGCGGGCTACCCGATGACCTACTGGATGTCGTTCTACAGCCCTGCCTACGGGATGCATTGGGGCTTTGTGAAACCCTATCCCTGCACGCACGGCTGCGTGCGCCTTCCGTTGAATTCCGCGCGCAAGATTTTCGACATGGTGAAAGTCGGAACTCCCATCAGCGTCTCGTCCAGCAAGCCTTGGGACTCGACGATCGGTGCGAAGCTGCCGGTTCTCGACGACTCGGCGCTGCCGAATCCCCCGAGCTCCTACCTGATGAGCCCGCAGGTTTTCTCGGACGCCGAGAAAGGCAAGATGTGGAATTTCTGAGCCTCAGGGGCAGGTTATCACCGCCGTCGGCGTGGCGGCGATGTCGAGGCGTTCCTTGAGCGCCGCGCGGATCGCAACTAGGGTTCGGACTGGCTTCACAGTAAACGGGACTTTGTCGTTCACGGAAATTTCCAAAGGTTCGGCGAGCCCGATCAGCTTGTCTGATAGCAGGATCTGCGTGCCGGGCGGGACATCGCCGGTGAGTTTGATCTTCCGTCCCTCGATCTCGGCCGTGATTTTCTGATCCTTCACGGCGCTGCCTTCCGGCAGGCGCAGCCAATAGAAGCGGTGATGGGTCACATCATCCTGATACCAGACGATTTTTTTCGGCCATGGGTTGCGGGTGAACTTCGCCATCCACGGCACGCCCTCCGCGTCCTTGAGATTCATCCAATGCCCGAGACCGGGGTAGATGCGGGAAAGGTGGACGTAGCCTTCGGGGTCTCCCTTTTGCAGTTCCAAGATCTCGGCGCACTTCTCCACGGCCACCTTGTAGCGGTTCACGGCGGCGTCGTTTTCACCCATGAAGATCGCGAAGGGCAGGTTGCGGAGTCCGAAAAGCTGGGCCTCGTTGGGGTGGCCGGCCATCATCGCGGCGGCGGCGTAGCGATCCGCCATGCGCGGTGCGACCTGCCAGACGCCGTCCCCGCCCGCCGAGTAGCCCATGAGATAAACCTTGTCGGGACTCACCCCTCGCAGTGCGACCATGCTCTCGATGAGGTGGGCGAACATCGGGTCGATGTGATCCTGGTGCCACATGTTCCATTTGTCGGTGGGTGCGCGGGGCGCGATGTAGATGCCTTCCTCCGGTTGGTAGAGCCGGATCTGGTTTTGCCATTGCTGGGTGTTGACCCGCTCCGGTGCCTCGCCGCCGCCGTGCATGGAAATCCAAAGCGAGCGACCGTCCACCGGCGCATCGCCGAAGGTTTTCTCCAGCCAGCGCATGGTCTTGTCGCCCATGGTGAAAGACTTGGCTTGCATCTCCGCAGCGCGCGCTTCCTTCTGTTCGGCCAGCATCGTCTCGTAGGTGAAAGCGATGGCGCGGGCGGCGTCCTTTTCGGAAAGTGGAGCGTTTGCGTCGCTGAAATCGGGAACGGGCGTGAGGTCGTCGGCACGGATATCTAACATGTCCTTGTCGCCCGCCTTGAAAGGCGCGGTCTCCATCGCATTGCCAGCGATCTCGAAACGCAGGCGGTAACTTTTTCCCGGTGTGACGCTGAGGCGGGGCGTGTCATTGAGATCGGCGGTGCCTGCTTTCGTTTCAAATTCGCCGAGAACGAAGCCCGACTCGGTGGTGAGCGAGCCTTTCCTAACAGAACGATCGTCGCCTTCAAAAAAGCGGACGCCGATGGTCGTGGGAATCGGCGCGGTTATCGCCGCGTATCTTTCCGTTACGTTCACGCCGCCGACAGATGCGCTCTTCGGCGACCAGACCATGGGAAAAATCCCGCCGTCGCGTTTCCATGAGGTGGCGTAGATCGCGTGCATCGGATCGTCGGCGTGCGCCCTGGAGGCGTGATCGATGAACCATCCGTGGTTGAGACCCTTCGCGTCGTATTCATCCGCACCCATGAAATGCCAGCCCTTGTCCCAGATCTCTACCCAGGTGTGGTTGCCGCTCTTGTTCCACCACAGCGGAGTGCCAACCGCACGGGCGGGAATGCCAACGGCGCGGCAGGCATCGACGAGGATGATGGAGAGGCCCGTGCAGGTCGCCTTGCCTTGCTCGATGGATTCCTTCGGCGATTGGTTCGTGCGTTTCCGCCCCGTGTGATAGTGCGTGTTGATGAGCTTGAAAAAATCCCGGTTGAGGATCTCTGCGGCCTCGGAGGCGGTCTTCGCGTCCTTCACCAGCGGAGCCGCTTTCCCCATGAAATCGGCGCGCCACGGATCACGCGGCTCGTCGAACACGGCGTAGGGCAGGACATCGTTGAGGAAAATTTCCTCCGGCACATCCTTCGCCCAAGCGAAGTCGGCGCGCGCCTTCATCGCGAGGTCGAGGTTCTCTGTTAGAAATTCAGCGGATAACGACTCCTTGTCGGCTGGAGGCATGTGCTCCACGAGAAAACGCGCGGCCTTTTCGCCGGAGGCTCCGTGCTTCGCGTTGGCGGCGGCGATGAAATCATCGGTCGGCGCGGCGATGGCGCAGAGGGCGGTTGTTAGAAATAGCGCGGCGGTTTTCATGCTGCGCGGCGAGGATGGGCTTTCCGCACGGTGTGCGCAAGCGGCGAGGGAGCCTATCCCAGAGACGCAAGCCACAAAGCCTTGCCAGCAAGGATTTTTTGAACCGCGAAGGCGCAAAGACGCAAAGGATATCAATTTCATCGAGCCGAAACAATCCAAGGAACTTTGCGTCTTTGCGCCTTAGCGGTTTAATATTTCTTATTCCATGAAGTGGATGCTCATCTCATCCCTGGCGGAGGAACCCCTGCGCAAGCGGCGAGGGAAAGCGCTTGGCAGGCGAAGGACGGTTTGTCATACGTATGCGCATGCAAGCCGTCCAGTTCGAGGAATCCGTCGCATCGATCATCCGCCGCGAGGGACGTTACGACGGGCACGCCTACTTTTTCCTCAAGGAGTCGCTCGATTTCACGCTGAAGAGGGTGATGGAGGAGACCGGCGGAAAAGGCCGTCATGTCAGCGGCAAGGAATTGCTTGAGGGATTCCGTGATCTCGCGATCGAGCAGTTCGGCCCGATGGCTTCCACACTGATGGACGAGTGGGGCGTGAATGAATGCCGTGATGTCGGCAATATGGTTTTCCAACTCATCGAGGAACAGGTTTTCGGCAGGCAGGAGTCCGACAAGCCCGAGGACTTCGACGGCGTCTTCGATTTCCGCAAAGCGCTCAGGGAGCCGTTCCTGCCTACGGGGCGGGAGTTGGTGGGGAAGGTGTGATCAGACCCGGCACGACCGGCTCCGGGATGTTCGGCGGGGGAGGGGGCATCCACTTCGGGGCTTTGGGGGTGCGGTCGGAATTCCATGCCAGGTAGGTGAGCAAAAGCACTCCCGCAATGCTGCCGAAGCCGCAGGTGAAAGCGGCGACCATGCCGACGATAAACGGCGCGAGGCCCATGATGATGAGCAGGACGGAGGAGGGCTTCAGCTCGAAGCTCATCAGCGCGAGCCGCAGCCGCGAGCGGGCGACGAGCAGGCCGATCACGCAGTAACAGAGAACCACGGCGACCACGGAGAAATGGTAGAAGACGTTCCCGAGCCAAGACCATTTCGAGGTCGCGCTCATGCCGAGCGTCATGCCGCCGCCGATCATTCCTGCGCCGCCACCGCCGAGCGCTGAGAAAATGTAGAGGACGAAGACCCCGAGCTTTGCGGCCAGCGAGGGAAATCCGGATGCCGCGATGGATCCCGCTCCGACGACAGCGGCGGCCGCGAGCACGGAACCCGCGGCGGCGAGTTCGCTACCCCACTCGATGCCGCCGATGAAATAGCGGATGATCACGTAGGGCAGCAGCGAGGTGAAGGTTAGTGCGCTCAGCCCCCAGAGCATGAGGAATTTCCCCAGAACGACCTGCCAGCGGTTGAGCTCGGTGAGCAGAAGCAGCTCGTGGTTTCCCTCCTCGATCTCCTGCGGCATCAGGAAAAATCCGGCCAGCGGCATGAGCACACCGCAGACCGTCATGGCAACCCACCAGAACGGCCCGACCTTGTCGGGATCCCATGCGAGCACGGCGGGTATGCCGCTCCCTGCGCCGAGATTAAGCTGGAACTCCGCGTAGATCGCGATCGTGGCGAAGAGATGGATGCAGATGAACGGATAGACGAAGCTTGTGCGCCGGAGGCTCTGGCGGAGTTCCTTCACGGTCATCGGCCCGAAGCGCTCCGGAAGGTCGTTTTGCTCGCTGATCGCCACGGGAAAAAATCAGGGAAGGATATCTCCGTAAACGCCGGGGTCGCTGCCGGGGATCTCGATCGCGCCGCAGTTTTTCGCGTAGAATTCGCGCGGGCCGACTCCGCCGATGATGCCGTAGGCGTAGCCAATGTCGCGGAGAGATTCGAGCGCCTTGAAAAGCAATGCCTTGCCCAGACCGGTGCCGCGCGCGGACTCGATCACGCCCGTGGGGCCGAAGAAACCGCGCTGCGTGGTTTCATAGCAGGAGAAGCCGAGTATGGCTTTGTCTTTCGTGGCGATCCAGCACGAGACAGGCTGGCGCGTCATCGCGACCTCGATTTCGCTGGCCCATTTTTCCGAGAAGTTTTCCCGCGCGAATTTCGCCACCGTGTGCTTCTCGAAGGCGCGCGCGCGGCGGAGGGTGATGCCCTGCGACGCGACAGTCCGGTAGAGCTCCGAGCTGTCCGGCAAATCGTAAAGGCGCACGAGCATGTCGATCATGCGCCGATGAAACTCCGGATCGCGAGCGAGGTGAAGCGCGGAATTTTCATTTTCCTTGCTAGGCAGCGCCGCCGAATTCCGTATTTTGCAGGCATGAAGTTATCCACCGCATTCATCGTCCTGCTCGCGCCCCTCGCACAAGCCCAGGAAAAGTGGTTCCAAAAGATGGATATCGGGCCGGCGTGGATGAACACCTTCGGCGATTATTTCCAAGGCCAGAAGCGGATTGGCGCGATCAAGGGGATTTCCCTGGATCTCGGCGATGGCTGGCGGGCGCTGTTCGATACCGAGACGCTGCGGCTTGTGAGCGTTTACAAGGGCGGCATCGAGTGGGGCGGGACTCCGTGGTCAGGCGCGCACGGGCAGTTGGTGACTCTTGGAAACAAGGAAACGGCGGTGCTCTCCACCGCGACCGGATACGGCTGGGCGGATGCGGGAGGATCCTTTGATGACAAGCGCGCGATCAAGGGCCACGGCGACATGCCGCATGGGAAATTCACGGGTCATTACCGTCACGGGCGGACGATCACGCTGGCCTACGAGGTCAATGGCACGGGGGTTCTGGAAACGCTCGCCCAAAAGGACGGCTCGGTGACGCGTTCGTTCCGTTTCGGGCCACGCAAGGCGGATCTGACGATGGTTCTCGCCGACGGCGATGTGTCGGCACTGAAGGCGGCCGCGGATGGAGGTCTGACAATCATCTCCGAAGGCGGACGGCAGCTCGTGAAAGTGCCAAAAGGTGATGGGGCACTCATCGCGCGCATCGCTTTCGCACGGGCCGGCGAACCCGTGATGGCGGGCAAGCCGGATTTCAAAGCCCTCACTTCCGGCGGGCCGGGCATCTGGACGGAAACGATCACCACGGCCGGCGAGATTTCCGGGGATACGAAAAAGCCCTACGCAACCGATGCGATCACTTTGCCAACCGACAATCCCTGGGGCGCAAACATCCGTTTCGGCGGCTTCGATTTCATCGACGCGAACTCCGCCGCCGTTTCCTCATGGAACGGAGACGTGTGGACTGTCACCGGTCTGGCTGGAAATTGGAAGGAGCTGAAATGGCGGCGCATCGCGTCAGGGCTTTTCGAGACGCTCGGTCTGAAGGTGGTGAAAGGTGAAATCTACGTGAACGGCCGCGATCAGATCACGAAGCTCATCGACCTGAACGGCGACGGCGAAACCGACCATTTCAAGGTCTTCAACCGCGATGTCCTGATCTCATCGAACTTCCACGAGTTCGCCTTCGACCTTCAAACCGACAAGGAGGGCAATTTCTATTTCTCGAAGGGCGGGCCTGTGAAAGGCGGCGGGCGCGGATTCGATGCCATCCTGCCGCACCACGGCATCGTCGCGAAGATTTCCCCCGACGGGAAAAAATTCGAAGTGCTGGCCACCGGGCTGCGCGCGCCGGGAGGTGTGGGTGTCGGGCCGAACGGCGAAATCACCACGGGCGAGAACGAGGGCACGTGGCAACCGTGCTGCAAGATCAACTTCGTGAAGGCCGGCGACACGCCTGCGTTTTTCGGAACCGAGCCGATGCGGCACTCGCTCACCGACGCGCCCTACACCGAACCCCTGGTTTACCTGCCGATGGACGTGGACAACTCGGGCGCTTCCCAGGTCTGGGTGCCGGAGCATGCGAAGTTCGGCCTCAAGCCCGGCGAGCTGCTCCACCTCTCCTACGGGAAATCCAGTATCTACCGCGTGCT
>JAIXQS010000038.1 GCA_027485615.1 Verrucomicrobiaceae bacterium | reverse complement strand
CTCAAGGACACCGACCCGCGCATTATCCTCGGCGACATCGTCTCAGAGGCCGAGGCGAAGGACGGGAAGGTTGTTTTGAAAATCCAGGGGGTCGGCGATGTCACGGTGAACATCCCGGTGATGGGCGCCTACAGCAAGACATGGCCGGTGAATTGCCCGAAGTCCGACAAGATCGTCCGCAACCTCGCGGATCTCATCGCCAAACAGGACAAACCGAGGTGGGGCTCTGTCATTTTCCTGCTCTCCACGGGTGAGGAAAAGGATCTCGCGGTGGTGAAGCGCTGGATGAAGGACGTGAAGGATCTCGGCGGAATGAATTGGTCGAGGGGTTACATGGGTTGGGGCCTTTGCGAGTATTATCTCCGCACCGGCGACCAGAGCGTGCTTCCCATCATCAAGCAGGAGACCGAGGAGCTGAAAAAGCACATGTACAGCGGCGGCTGGAGCGGACGCGGCGCGCCGGCGGCCTTCACCTATTCGGTGGGTTCGGGGCAGGTCCATGCCTCGGGTGTGAACTGCATGACTTTCCTGGTCATGGCAAAGCTCTGCGGCGTGGAAGTGGACAAATACATGTTCGATGAAGCCTGGTCGCAGTTCTACCGCTACGCCGGGCACGGCAATGTCGCTTACGGCAACACCTATCCCGAGGGCGGCTTCCGCGACAACGGCAAGACCAGCGGCCTTGCGATGGGTCTCGCGGCGGCGGCGATGGTCGATCCCGCCGGTGAAAAATCCGTTTATGCGAAGGCGCGCGACAACTCGTCGATGAAAGGCTTTTACGCCACGAACTGGTTCCACGCCGCGCACACCGGCGGCGGCATGGGCGAGATCTGGCACCACGCGGCCGTCAGCCAGATGCGCGAAAAGCGCCCCACGCCCTACCGCTCCTACATGGACACCCGGCGCTGGGTGATGGATCTCTCGCGCCGCTTCGACGGCAGCATCGGCATCGCGGGCATGGACGACCGCTATGACCGCTCCGCCACCGAGGAAAACATGGACTGGGGCACCTTTTTCGCCCTCACCTACACCTATCCGCGCAAGCACCTCCAGCTCCTCGGCGCGCCCCGCAGCAAGTGGGCGAAGTCCATGCCCCTCCCGCGCCCCTGGGGAAATGCGGCGGATGACGCCTTCCACTCCATCGAACCCATCCCCGGCGGCGACGTGCTGACCCTCGAAGACCTGATGAAAGAGACCGTCGAGAACAGCGCCTCGCTCGCGGTGATCACGAAAATGAACGATCCGAAGCTGACGGACGAGACCATCCTCCGCTACATCCAGCACCCGGAATACGACCTCCGTAGCCTCGCGATGGATCAGGTCGTGAAACGCGGCAAGGTGGAGCTGATTGTTCCCCTTCTGAAGTCCGAAGACCCGCGGCTCAGGCAGGCCGGCCTTCTGGCCCTGACAGGCATGTTCAAGGGCAGCCCCATTTCCACCGATAAGATCACGCCCGAAATGTACGATCTGGTCGGCAGGATGATTGAGAACCCGGATGAATCCTGGTGGGTCGCCTACCATGCCATCGATGCCCTCGCCCGCGGCGGCCCGGCGGTCATCGCTCCGCACCGTGACCGGCTGTTGGAGTTCCTCGATTACGACTGCACCTGGCTCCAAACCTCCGCGGTGTGCGCCCTTGCGAAAATTTCCACCGATCCCGCGCACTACAAGACCGTGCTGCCCGCAATCATCGTGAAATCCTCCTCCCTCCGGGTGGACGCGGCCACCACCAAAACCCTGGCCGCCATCACCGAAGCGATGAAGGCCGCCAGCACGGAGGTGAAGGATTTCGCTGATCCGCTCCTGAAAAAAACCTACGAGGAATTCCCGTCCGTGGTGAAGGAGCCCAACACCGGAGCGGTCTTCGGCGGCGGCGCGAAAACGATCCGCTCCCGCATCGGCAACGTGCTGCTGGCCCTGCCCGGCGGCGATGACTATGTGAAAAAGCTGCCGAGAACGACGCTCGCCTCGCACGTCAGCGGCAAGGATTCCGACATGTATTCCTACAGCGGAAAGTTCGAGGCAAACCCGGCCGTGATCGGCAACTGGGCATGGGCCGTTTATCCACAGCCCAACAACCCCTCGGAAATCGACGCCCGGATCGATGCGTTCCTCAAAGGCACGAAAGGCGTCAGGCCGATCAAGGTCGACAAGCCGAAGGATTTCCTGCACCTGGCGGATGGAGGAAAAGTGGAGAAATCGAGGTTCTTCGGCGGCTACTTCTGGACCGGCGACACGCTTATCGGCGTGAACGACGACCAGGCGCTCAAGATGGAAGTCCGCACTGTCGAGGGGGTGGATTTCCTCATCGTCGAGCGCGGCGGATTCAACGCCGTTCCGCAGACCGAGGAGGACGCCACCGCCACGGTTTCCAAGGACTGGCACTGCGGATACCATGTTTACGTGAGGCAATGATGAGCGTGGCTGGGACTTGCAGTCCCGGTTCGTCGCGGGGACAATCTGTCCCCCGCCGAAGTGATCCGGTTACACACGGAGAGCGGGAGCCTGAACCATGAAGCACAAGCGACCTCCAAAGCCCGCCGAGCCGAATCCGGGACGGCCTTCCGCCGCACCCGGCGCGGTCTTCTGGATGCTGCCCGGGCTCTCCGGCTTCGCTTGCCTGATCTATCAGATCCTCTGGATGCGCCAGGTCGGCCTTCTGTTCGGCAATACCTCACATTCGGCCGCGCTGACGCTCGCGGTGTTTTTCGGCGGTCTTTCGTTGGGTGGGTGGTATTGGGGAAAGCGCTGTCGAGGCGTGTCCAAGCCGCTTCGCACATATGCATGGCTGGAGTTGGGAATCGCCGCTGCGGGGATTGCGATCCTCATCGCTCCTGTTCTCGTTCCTCACCTTTATCCCATGCTCCATCAGGAGGATGGCAAAGGAATTCCGCTAACCGCATTCAAATTCCTTTCTACCATACTCATCGTATTTCCCGCCTCGTTTCTCATGGGCGGGACGCTGCCCCTGCTCGGGCAGGCTGTCATTCACAGGAGAAAATCGTTCGGCTCCATCACGGCGCGGATGTATGCGATGAACACAATGGGTGCCGCCTGTGGGGCATTTGCCGCCGCCTTTTTGTTGGTGTGGCTCATCGGGATTCGAATGACCTGCGTATCCGCGATGGTTGCATCCATCCTGGCCGCGCTGATTTCCCTGCACCTCTCGAAACAGGCATTCTTTCAGGGCGATACACACGGCGATTTCAAGGAAGACGAATCCGTAGCGCCGCAAGCGAAGAGCAAATCCCGTCGGCAGGATTTGCCGATCAAGGAACAGCCGCTCATTCCCCGCCCTCTCCTCGTCGCGCTTGCATTCGCATCCGGATTCAATCTGCTGGCTCTCGAAGTTGTTTGGACACGGATCCTGGCCCAGTTGCATGAGAACTCCGTGTATAACTTTGCCACGGTATTGATCGTGGTGCTGGTGTGTCTCGCGGCAGGCGCTTGGCTCGCGTCCCGGCTTGCGCGTAGCAAGATCCCCGCACCGCAGGCTCTTCTTTGGTTGTTCGCTCTCGGTGGGCTGGCCTTGGCCTTGACACCTCACCTTTGTGTGGAACTCACCGCAGGCATGAAGATGCTCAAAACCGACTACTCCTTCACCCCCTACGTCGCGCGTGTGTTTGTAACAGGCTTTGCCGTCATCGGCCCAGCCTGCCTGGTGCTCGGAGCCGTCTTTCCATTGCTCATGAAAAGCGAGGAGGGATTCATCACCCATGCCGGAAAAAGCATCGGCACTCTCTCCGCCATCAACACGGTGGGCGCCATACTTGGCTCGCTGGCCGCGGGTTTCCTGCTCCTCGACTGGATCGGCATTTGGCATACCATCCAGCTTCTTTCCGCGATCTATCTCATCATTGCCGTGCTGCTGCCCGCCAGCGGAAACATCGCCAGCTACTCCGGCAGGATCGCTGCTTTCATCATGCTCATGCTGCTGTTCACACGCCTCGACCCATCGAGCCTGAAAGCCAGCGGAAAAGACGAGACCGTGGTGGAGAAGTGGGAGGGAAGCGATTGCACGGTCACCGTGGTCGAAGACCCGCTGAACGGACTGAGCATCAAAATCAATTCGAACTACAGCCTCGGCTCCACACAGGCATACGGCCCGCAGATTTTCCAGGCAAGAATCCCGCTCTTTGCCTTCCCCGCCACCGAGAGTGTGTTCTTTCTTGGCATGGGAACCGGCATCACCGCCGGTGAGGCGCTGAACCGCGCTGAATTCGGGCACGTTAAAAAAGTCGTTGTCAGCGAACTCTCTCCCAACGTCGTCGCCGCTTCGAAAAAATACTTCACCGGTAGCGCGGATGGCTTCGATCAAACCAACGGCCTCTACAGCGATCCGAGAGCGGAAGTCCTGATCGGCGACGGGCACAACCAGCTGCTCTCCAGCCGCGAAACATACTCGATGATCAATGCGGATCTCTTCGTCCCCTACCAACGGGGCACCGGCAACCTCTACAGCCGCGAGCATTTCCAGATCGTCCGCGAGCGTCTCAAGCCGGGCGGCGTCTTCGTCCAGTGGCTGCCGCTTTACCAGATGAGCGAACGCGAGTTTGGCATCATCACAAACACCATGATCTCCGTATTTCCGCAGGTCAGCCTGTGGCGTGGAAACTTCCAGCCCGGAGCGGAAATCGCGGCACTGGTCGGCCACGCCGATCTCTCGCCGTTGCCCGCCTCAAACCTCGACGCCGGAAATGACAGGCGGCTCGCCGTGGAAGGAGCCACCCACCTCAACATGCAGGAACTCATGCTGCCAACCAACGGGGAGACCATCCTGTTGTTCTACGGCGGCAACATCACAAAAGCCGCCCACCTTTTCGCGCAATATCCGCTCAACACCCAGGACAGACCCATCATCGAATTCGGAACCCCGCGTTCCCTCCGCCAACCTTCGGACGCTGGCCACTCGAAGTTCCTCGAAACACGTTTCTCCAACCTCGTGGACAAACTCCAGAGCGCCACCCCGCCCGGCGAAGACCCCTTGCTTTCCGCAAGGACTCCCCAAAGCCGCAAACTCCCCCTGGCCGGCTCCGCCTTACACCGGGGCGGCATCGCCCGCGTCCATGGCGATGAGGAAGCATGGATGAAGGAGTGGGAAACATTCCTCGGCGAGTGGCTCGGAGAATCCGGCCAATGACGCCAATGCCCGGACCGCGGGCTTCAGCCTGCCCCAATGCAGCACGCCGGCTTTAAGCGAAAGGACGTGTGGAAAAATTGGAAGGTGTACCGGTTGACGGGGTGGCTACGTGAACCAGGCATCGTCCCGATGCGATGAGAACGCATTTTCCGGCTTCGCTCCTCTCCCTGCCACTCCCAAGACCAGCGGAACCATAACCACAAGGGCTTCCCAGCGGGCCGTGGAATACATGGAAAAAACCATTCCCCCGTCAAACAAAAGGGTCACCATGCCGAAAACGAGAATCGCCGCTTCCGGGGATTTGCGCAGCTTGACGAAAGCCCAGGATAAGGTGGCCAGCATCAGGATGAACCCGATCATCCCATAACCCGCGAGCTGCCCAAGGTAGGCGTTATGGGGATGATGGACCAGCCACCCCAGAACTGACTCGGGAAGCATCCAGATCCGCCCCTTTCCGAAGATCCAATCATAACCCGTTATCTGCGAAAGATAGCTTTGGTAGATGTCAAAACGACCGGAGGATCCCCGTTCTACAAGTCCGCTACGCCCCTGGCCGACAAACGCCACAAGAATCCAATAGGCAGCGAATCCGAAAAGCGGCCAAACGAGTTTGCTCCAGAAGCGATGGTTTTTCAAAAGCCACCAAGCGATGCCCGCGCTCACTGCCAGCAGCGCGCCCCGGGACTCGCTGGCCGCCAATCCGAAGCCGAGCAACGCCAGCGCAACCCTGACGAAGGCGCTCCACCAGCGTGATTCGGTTGCCCCCATCAATCCGATCATCAACGCCATGCCGGTGAAAATGCCTGTGGTGACCGCATCGAAGCCCGGCAGACCCCGCCAACACAGCCGGAAGCGTTCCTCATTCATGCCTATCTCAGAGTGGAATGCGAACAGGCTGAGCAGGACCGCTATCGATCCGGCCGCGAAAGCACTATCCCACAGCCTGTGCCGACCTTTGTCATCGCTTCCGATGATCGCCATACCGCTTACGAGTGCGAAGATCAACAGGGCGTCCTTGCCCGCACCGGATTCATTCCACCAGTTTCCGGCGCGGAAACCCGTGACCAGGAACTGCCATATGATCAGCGACCAGAAAAGAACCCACCAGCCTCTCCACTCCCGTGGCACTCCGAGCCACAGATCGAGAATTCGCCGCCCGTTCCAAAGCGAAACGGGCAACAATACCCAGAGGTACCATGACGCCTGTTCGTAGCGTCCCTTGAACAGCCAATACCCTGCAACCCATCCAGTTACTGCGATCCATAATAGCAACGGGGCGACTCTCAATGACGCAGACTGCCCCATGCTCCCAAAAGATCAACCACCAACCTTGTCGCGCGGTTGAAGGCGGTGATATCGGCCTGATCCGCAAAACTCCGGCGGCGGGCTCGCTCTTCAGCGAGGACGGAAATTGAATGCCGGTCCCGTCTTTTTTACTGCGGGCGGTGGTTCGAGGAGACGGTTGATCTCGATCCAAAGCTCGGTGACATGCTGAAAGCGGTTATCGGGATCGCGCTGGAGGCAGCGGATCACGAGGTCGTCGATGCGGGGGTCGAGGTTGGGAACGAGTTTCGAAGGCACAACGAAAGAGCCGCGGGGCAGGACTCGCGTGAGGAGCTTGTAGATCATCATGCCGACGGAGTAGATGTCAGCCCGGTGATCAACCGGGTGTCCGGCCTCGAGCTGCTCCGGCGCGACGTAGTCCATCGTGCCCATGGCGAGGTTGGTTTCGGTCATTTTCCGCCGGAACAGTTCCTCGCCCATCAGCCGGGCTAGCCCGAAATCGCCTACTTTTACAAGTCCGCTTTGATCCAGCATTGTGTTGCCCGGGCGGAGATCCCGGTGAATGACGCCGTTCTCGTGCGCGTGGTTCAGGGCGGAGCAGACCTGGGTGATGATCGCAAGAATCTCGCCGAGGTCGAAGCTCCGCGCGTTGATGAGCCGCTCGAAAATGTCCCCTTCCACGAATTCCATGACGAGATAGAGCGCGGTTTCGGTTTCCAGGAACTCATAGATGCCAATGATGTTGGAATGGCTGAGTCGCGCCATCGCCTTGGCCTCTTTCTTGAACCCCTCGATGAGTTCGGCGTCGGTGCGCGGATCCACGGGCAGGATCTTTACGGCCGCGAGGCGTTCGAGTTTCGGATGACGGGCGCGATAATACGTGCCCATCCCCCCGTGGCCTACAAAAGACAGGATTTCCAAATGGGGGATTCGTTCCTGCAACTCCGCGACGGTCGGCGGTATGAACTCGGGGCCGAAATAGGAGCTTCCGGATGTTGGTTGTGAATCTGGGGGAATGGTCACGGACGCGATGTGAGGAGTTGGCGGAAAGCGGCGGCGGGTTTGTTTTTTCCCGACAAATGAATTGCGTATCGCGAAGAATCCCACAAGTTAAAATCCTACGCCTACATGGACGACGCGGCTAACTTGGCCGAGCGGGATACGCTACTTGCGGTCGGTCATGTTCGACGGGTTTTTCAATGTAAGCCGGGTCGTGGCCGCGGGGATACGCAGGAGTCAGGAGCCAAGGCCTGTCTCCCGACTCCGGATTCCCGTCCCCGGACTTCCGCCCATCTTTCCTCTTTCCCGCAGGGTGCGGCGGGACTTACTCTGCGCCTGTGTTCCAGATCGTGTTCAATGAAATCAGCGCCGCGGAGATCTCCGCCTTGGGGACTTTGGAGCAGCTTGAGCTGCTGGAGGAATTCCGCGTGACGGAGCAGGATCTGGCGGCTTCCGGCGGGGACAGGTTCGGGAAACTCGAAAGGGACGGTCATGTGATGCACCGCTTCCGCGCGAAGGATTACCGCTTCTACTTCGAGGTGAAGGACGGCTCGGTGATTGTCCACCGCGTGCTACACAAGGGCAGCTTCTCCGATTTCCTTTTCCGCTCGAACATGCCCCTCGGCGAGGACGAGGCCCTGGCGGGCTCCAAGCATTTTTGGAAACTCATCGACGAAGGCCGCAACGCGAAGCGGCTTTGAGCGGACGGTAGGTTCATTTCTTGGGGCTTTCCTCGATGATCTCCGCGAAGGCGGTTCTTCCGATGCCTCGGAATGGGAGCGCTACGGCGATGGCGTGGTGATGGGCGGGAAAAAGGTGTGGGATCGCCTGGCGCAGTCAGGTTTCCGAAATGCCCGGAAAGCCACCCGCTTGAATAAACCTCAGCCCCTGCCTATGCCGAAGCGGCGGTCGATGTCCTTGCGGTTGTATTCCGTGAGGCTCGGCCGTCCGTCCGCGCCGCAGTACGGCAGGTCGCAGTGGAAAAGCTCCTCCAGCAGAGCGGCGGCTTCGCCGAGGCGCGGCGTCACCCGCTGGGCTGCTTTCATCGCGACCGCTTTTGCAATTCGATCGAACGCGAACCTGCCCGCCGCAGCCGGGCCGTGGAGCAATTCCTCAAGCAGGTCATCGAAAAAGCCGTGCGGATCGCCCATGGGCAGGCAGGCGGGGAGGCTGCGGACTTGCAGGGTGTTTCCGCCGAAAGCCTCGACCTCGATCCCGGCTTCCAGCAACGCCACGCGCTCGCGGAGCAGGACGTCAAGATCGCGGGGATCCAGTTCGAAAAGCAGAGGCACGAGCAGGCTCTGCGTTTCCATGCCGTCCTTGCGTTCGTTGAAGATTCTCTCGAAAAGAATGCGTTCCCGCGCGGCCTTGGGATCGAAGAGAACCAGCCCGTCGGAGCTTTCCATGATCACATAGCGCTCCTGCAACATCCCGATGATCCGGAAATCCGGAGCGCGCCGTTTCGGGGTGGTGGTGGCCTCGGCGGGTGGCGCGATCACCAAATCCGGCTGGTGGGGATGAAAGGTCGGGCGCGTCTCGGGTGTGGTGCTTTTTTCCTGCGGCGGCTCGGGGCGTTTCACGGGATTCGGGCGCAGGCATTCCGCGACCGTTTGTGAAATCAGATCGCGCACCTCGAAGGGGCGGTGGAAGCGCACCTCGCGTTTCGCCGGATGCACGTTCACATCCACAAGCTGCGGTTCCATCTCCAGCCACAGCCATGCGGCCGGATGCAAACCTTCCTGCAGGTTTCCCCGGAAACCCTCGGCCAAACCTTTCGTCACCGCCGAGTCCTCGATGGGCCTGCCGTTCAGGAAAACGAACTGGTGCCGCCTGCCTTTCCGCGCGTGCTTGGCGGGCAGCACGAAGCCGCTCACGCTCATCCCCGGCGCCAGCCGCTCCGGCATCGCCACCAGCTCGCCGCCGAGTTCGTTGCCGATTAGCTGCCGCACGCGATCCACCGCATTGGCCACACCGGGCAGATCGAAGACCACCTTGTCATCCTTTCGGAAACGGAAACGAACCCCCGGCGCGGCGAGCGCGTGCAGGCGGATCTGCTGCTCCACGTGCGCGGCCTCGGTGCTTTCCGCCCGCATGAATTTCCGCCGCGCGGGCATGTTGAAAAACAGGCTCCTCGCCTCGATCACCGTTCCCGGCGCACCGCCCGCGTCCCGCACATCGCGCACTTTTCCCCCATCGACGATGATCTCCGTCCCCGAAACATCCTCCGCCCGCCGCGTGAGCATACGGAACTTCGCCACGCTCGCGATGCTCGGCACCGCCTCCCCGCGGAAACCCAACGTCATCACCGAAGCAAGATCCGCCGCCGTGCGTAGCTTGCTGGTGGCATGGCGTTCGAGCGAGAGCAGCGCATCCTCCCGCGCCATCCCGCAGCCGTCGTCCGACACGCGTATGAGGCCCACGCCGCCGCGCTCGATATCGACGGTCACCGTCTTCGCCCCGGCGTCTAGGCTGTTCTCCACCAGTTCCTTCACCACGCTGGCCGGGCGCTCCACCACCTCCCCCGCCGCCACCTGGCTGGCGAGGATATCGGGCAGGACTTTCACCAAGGGCATGGATGTATTTTGGAAGCTTGTTGGGGAGCGGGCAACACCCAATAGGTCATATAGGACCTATAAGACCTATTCTTGACCGTCCCGGCTCCCCCGCTAGCCTCCCGCGCACCGATGGCCGGTTTCTTCAAAAAGCTTTTCAAACAGATCACCAACCAGGCGGAGGTCGATTGGGACGAACTCGAGGCGAACCTGATCGCCGCCGATCTCGGAGCGAAACTCAGCACAGGCATCGTCGATGAACTCTACGATCTCGGCCGCGAGGTCACCGCCGATGACGTCGTGGAAGTCACGCGCAAACGACTCTCCAAGATTCTGCCCGAGGACGCACCCGCCCCGGCTCCGCGAGCGGACGGGAAACCTACTGTCATCCTAGTGGTCGGAGTGAACGGCACCGGCAAAACCACCTCATCCGCCAAGCTCGGAATGTGGCTCAAACAGCGCGGCCACTCCGTGATCATGGCCGCCGCCGACACCTTCCGCGCCGCCGCCGTGGAGCAGCTCCAGCGCTGGGGCGACCGGCTGGCGCTTGAGGTCGTCACCGGAAAGGCGAATTCCGATCCGTCCGCCGTCTGCTTCCACGCCCACCAGCGCGCCATCGAGGCGAAAGCCGATTTCCTGATCTGCGACACCGCCGGCCGCATCCACACCCGCCACAACCTGATGGAGGAGCTGGGAAAAATCCGCCGCACCATCGCCAAGCAGGATGAGGACGCGCCCCATCTCACTTTTCTTGTCGTCGATGCCAGTACCGGCTCGAACGCGCTCAACCAGGCCAAGGAATTCCACAAAGCCAGTCCGCTTGACGGCCTGATCATCACCAAGCTCGACGGCTCCGGCAAAGGAGGCATCGCCTTCACGATCTACGACCAGCTCGGCATCGCGCCCCGCTTCATCGGCACCGGCGAGGAGCCGGAGGCGTTCTCCATTTTCGAGAAAGAGCGCTTCGTCAGCGAGGTGCTTTAGAGAGGGACCCTGGTTTAGAAACCACCTCTGCAACAGGAAAGAGCTTCGCCGGTGATTCGCCATGCAGGTCGCGATTTCTAAATCGCGGTTCCTTTCCCGCCTCACTGAGCGCTCGCTAAGAATTCCCCGCCCAGCAGTTCTGCCCGTGCCTCTCCGACTAGGAAAAGCGATCCGGCCACGAGAACCGGGCCGCCGCAATCCCGTGCGGCTTTCATCGCCTCCGGAAAGTTCGCGAAGCATTCCGCGCTTTCACCCTCCGGCAGGTATTTCAGCAGCTCATCGGTGGGCAGTCCGCGGAGCGTGCCTACCTTACAGAACAACATGCGTGCCGTCAGCCCGCGCAGCTCGGCCAGGATGCCGGTGACGTCCTTCGACTCCACCGCGCCGAACACCAGGGTGCCTTTCCTCTCCCCGATCTCTGCGAGCCAGGTTTCCCGCAGGACTTTCCCGGCATGGGGATTGTGCGCGCCGTCGAGGATCACCTCGATGCCTTGGGAGGAAATCCTCTCGAACCTCCCGGGCCAGGAAACTTTTCCGAGCCCCTCCACCACGCTTTCGTAAGCGATCCGCAAACCCAGCGAATGCAGTGCCGCCAGAGCCAGCGCTGCGTTCCATTTCTGGTGCGTTCCCGCCAGCGCGATGCCGTATCCATCCAGCGGTTCCTCAATGAACCGCAGCGGCGACCGCCTCTCGTTCGCCTCCTTTTCCAGCACTTCATGCGCCTCGGGTTCCTGCGGCGAGGAAAAGGCAGGCACGCCCTCAAGGAAAATCCCGGCCTTTTCCGCCGCGATCTTGCCGAGCGTGTCGCCCAGCCACTGGGTATGATCCATCCCGATCGGCGTGATCACGCACACATCCGCCGGCACCGCCGTTGTCGCGTCGAGCCGCCCGCCCATTCCCGTCTCCAGGATGATGAGTTCGCAGTCGCACTCGTTGAACCAGCGCATCGCCACCGCCAGCGTGATTTCGAAAAAGGTCGGATGCGTCTCCAGCTTTTCGCAAACCGCGCGCGCATCGGTCAGTAGTTCCGCGCAGCGTTTCTCGGAAATCATCTCGCCGGAAACCCGCATCCGCTCCCGATAGTCGATGAGGTGCGGCGAGGTAAAAAGCCCCGTCCGTTTCCCGCAGGCGCGCGCCACGCGATCCATCATCGCGCAGGTGCTACCCTTGCCGTTCGTCCCCGCCACATGCGCGACCTGCACACCGTGCTTCGGAAACGCCAGGAACTCCTTGAGCAAGCGCCGCGGCCCGTCCAGCCCCAGCTTGATGCCGAATTGCTGCGTCCCGAACAGCCAGTTGATCGCTTCCGCGTAGCCCATGCGGTTACCTGTCATTTTCCTCAAGGTGCTCGGCGAGGTTCTCCGGGGCGCTTTGCTTGAGGAAATCCTGGCCACCCGAGCTGAGTTCGAAGACGACACCCAGGACCGTTTCCCTTTTGTATTCGCGGGGAAGGTTGCCGCCCGTTTGGGAAGTGTCCTCGCAGCGGACGATCTCCGTCTCGAAAGTCGCCTTGCCGTGCGCTTCCAGCCGCCGAACGAGCGCCTCGCCGCTGATCTCCTCCACTTTCGTTTCCGCGCCGGCCTTGCCTGATGTGCTGATCCGTTTGTAGATCGTGTAAACGACCTCGATATCGGAAACATCCTTTTTCACGTAGCTCTTCAGTTCGCCGACGTAGTGAAACTCATCGATGGTGAGTTTTTTCACGATCTCGCTGACCCCGTTTTGACCCGGCCCAGCGTTGCCCCCGCCCCCCGAACGGGTGATTTTCCTGTCGATGCGATCCGCTTTCTTCGCGACCGTGAGCGTCACGTCCATCGCCTTGAGCTTGTCCTTGTTCTCCTTCCACCACTCCGCAATGTAGGCTTGGTCATCCTCCGAAAGCGATTTCAGGGGCACAGTCGCCGTGTTGGCGTTGGGGAGCTTCAATACGACCTTGTCGTCGATCACCGAGAAGGGTTCCGCCTTCAGGGTCTTGCCTTCCGCGTTCGTGAAAACGCGCGGTTCCGCGAACACGGAACCACCTCCCAGCAAACCGACCGCCGCGATGATTGCCAAACGTTTCATTGCCGGATCATCCCGCATTCCGTGCGGAAAGGCAAAAGGTAAATGAGCTGCAATCAAGCTAGGTAGGTGGCGTCCCGTCATCTCCGCTCGGGCGCGGACCGTTCGACGCGTTCTTCTTCGCGTGGGGGCGGCCTGTCCGTTTTTGCAGGTTCGCGCCTAGGCGATCCCTGCCGGGCTGTTTCCCGGTTCCGCCATTCCGATTGAAGGCCAGCGATCGCTTTCACCCCGCGCTTTCCGCCTCCGCCACGGGTTTCCCGGAGGGGTGCCGCCACCAGATCCATGCCTTGCCCAGGTGGCCTCGGATTTCCTCGGCGGCTAAGTAGGCGCAGGGGATGAGGATGAGCGTGATCGCGGTGGCGAAAAGGATGCCGAAGGCGATCGAGACGGCCATGGGGATCAAAAATTGGGACTGCAGGGAGCGATCAAAGATGAGCGGCAACAACCCGACTACCGTGGTTGTGGAGGTGAGGAAAATCGGACGGAAACGCCGTACGCCGGATTGGATGACGGCCTCCCACACCCCCACCCCGGCGCGGACTTTCTGGTTGATGAAATCCACGATCACGAGGGAATCGTTCACCGCCACGCCGGCCAGCGAGAGGATGCCGAAGATGGAGAGATACGAGGGCGTGATATCGAGAATGATGTGGCCGAACAGGGCGCCGATCACGCCAAAGGGCACGGCAAGCATCACGAAAAACGGTTGGTAAACGGAGCGGAAAGGTATGGCCAGCAGCGCGTAGAGAGCGAGGAAAAGTGCGATGCCACCGTAGATCGAGCGTTTTTTCGTTTCCTCATGGTCCGAGACATATCCCGCATAGCGCCAGGAAAGCTCCTGGTGGGTGCTCAACAGCTTGTCGAGCTCCGGCGCGAGCGTGCGGGAGATGGCGACGACATCGACGTTCTCATCCGCCGGCGTGGCGGTGACGGTGGTGACCTGTGCGCCGTCGATGCGCTCGATGCTGGAGCGGCCTTTCACGAAGTTCGCGTTCGCGACGGTGGGGAAAGGCGCCTCGCCGCCGGAGGGCGTGCGGATGCGGAGCTGGTCGAGCGTGGAGAGCGATTCGCGCTCCGCGAGCGGCATGCGGATCATCACGCGGATGTCGTCCCTGTCCCGCTGGACGCGTTGCGCCTGCTCCCCGAAGAACGCGCCGCGCACCTGCCGCGATAGCTCAAGCTGGGTAAGGCCGAGCGCCTCGCCCTCGGGGCGTATCGTGATGAGAAGCTCGTCCGCCGTGGAGCCGGAATCGCTGTAGGCGCTCGCGATCCCTTCGTAGGACTCCAGCAGTTCCTCCACTTTGCGAACCACCTGATCCTTCGCTTCCGAGTCCTTTCCGCGGATCTCCACGCTGAGGGATTCTTCCGCATTGTCCGAGCCGAAGCGGTTGCCGCGGTCCCCGGAGACGAAAAAATCCTGCACATCCGGCATCTCGCCGACGAGCTCCGTCCACCGTGCGGCGATCTCCGAGTTCTTCGGCCCCGGTTCGGATCGGTCTTTCGGATCCAGGATGCCGACCATCACGAAGCCCGTGCGGGCATCGACCCCGTTGCGGTGCGGAAAGCCGCCGGCGCTGGTGAGGACATTGGTGATCAGCGACTCGCCGGTCTTGGGATCGGTGAACTCCTTTTTCAGCTGAGGCAGGACCGAGGCGACATAATCCGTTCTCACCGCCGTCTCCCCGGTCTGGCTGTCGCGCGGCATCTGGATCACCGCGAAGATGCGGTTGCGGTCGATGGACGGCATGTTCACGAAGCCCATCCGCCCCGACATGAAATAGCCGATCGAGGCGAGCCCCGCAGCGAAAAAGAGCGAGAGCGTGACGTAGCGGTGCTTTGCGGCGAGGCGCAGCGTCGGCTCGTAGCATTTCACCACGAAAACCTCCAGGCTGTCGGCGATCTTTTTCTGGAAACGCTCGAAGGCGTTGAGGTTCTTGCGGTGCACCTTGATGTATTTCAGGTGGCTCGGCAGGGATAGCTTGGTTTCCAGCAGGGAGAAAAGGAGCGTGGCGGCCACGATGAGCGGCACCTGTTTCATCATGGAGCCGTAGAACCCGTCGTAAAAAAGCATCGGCAGGAAGGCGACCATCGTGGTCAGAGCTCCGAAAGTGACCGGAGTGGCGACCTCGGCGGTTCCGGCCGTGACGGCATCCAGCGGATCCATGCCCTCCTTGAGTTTGGTGAACACATTTTCGGCGGTGATGATCGCATCATCGACCACGATCCCGAGGACGATGATGAACCCGAAGATCGACATCACATTCGTGGTGATGTCGAGGTAGGGCATCACGATGTAACAGCCCGCGAAAGAAACCGGGATGCCGAGCACCACCCAGAATGCCACAGTGGGACGCAGGAAAAGCCCGAGGATAATGATGACGAGCAGCCCGCCCTGCAGGATGGAGCTGAGCAGGTTCCCTAGGCTCCCCTCCAACTCCACCGAGGAATCGTCCCAGACGTGGACCGTGACACCCTCCGGGAAACGCCCGCTCGCGGTGGCCGCGTAGCCCTTCACCTTGTCGGCAATATCCAGCGCGTTCTCATCGCCGAGGCGCAGCGCCTCGACCAGCAGGCAGGGCTTGCCGTTGAAACGCAGGATCTTCCGGTTCTCTTCGAAGCCGTCGGAAACCTTCGCCACGTTGCCGACCGTCACCTCGGAGCCGTTTTGGTTGATGATGACGATTTTTTCGAAATCCGCGCGGTCGTAGGCCTGCCCCTTTGATCGGATCGTCAGCGCCCCCTCGTCCGTTTGGATACGACCGGCGGGCAAGTCCATGGACGAGCGCCGGATCGCCTCGCTGAGATCCGCGAAGGTCAGCCCGAAGTCACGCAGGCGGCGCGGATCCGCCTCGATGGCGATCTCCGGCGGCGAGTTGCCCAGCACGTTCGCTTGGGAAATGCCGTTCATCGCGATCAGGTCGTCGCGCACCGTCCGCGCCGCGCGCAGCAGATCCGTTTCGCTCATCTCTCCGCACACCGCCACCTTGATCACATCGAACCACTGCGCGCTGTCCGGGATGGAAACCTCCGGCGGCTCGATCTCGTCGGGAAAGGAACTGATCCGGTTCACCCGCGTTTTTATCTCCTCCTCCAGTTCCTTGAGGTTCCGCTTGGAGGTGGCGTTGACCACCACCAGGCCGTAGCCGTCGTCGGCGGTGGATTCGATGGACTCCACCCCCGGCAGTCCTTCCAGAGCCGCCTCGATCGGCAGCACCACCGCTTTCTCCACATCCGCCGGGCTGCCGCCCCGGTAAACCACATCGATGTGGACCTCGTTCATCTCGAAGGCCGGCTGCACCTCCAGCGCCACCTTTTCGAACGCCGACCAGAGCCCCCACGCCAAAATCCCGAAGAGCAGGATGTTGGCGGCGATGTCGTTTTTGGCGAACCAGCGGATCATGGGGCGGGCAGCAGTCTAGGGGCGGAACCACGGATCACAACCACGGTGTTTCCTCCCGGTAAGCTCGCCATGCCACGCCCTGCCCAAAGCACCGGAATGGGGATTTTCGGGTGGAAATGCGCCAATATGTCTCATTCCCAACCTCCGGAGGGGTCATTCTCACCCTCCCATGACCCTACCGGCACCTTTCAATGAGGTCATTGCCGCCGCTGAAGGTTTCACCCTTTCCTTGATGCTTTGGCGTTTAGATATAAAACATCGGATCCGAGGGCGGGTTGGTCATGGAGCCGAGGGTGATGTGGTCGAGATCGGCGGCGAGCTTGGAGGAGACGGTTTCCCAGGCGCGGCGGACGGCGGGGCCGGATTCGCCTTCGGTAAGGGCGGTGTTGTGGAGCTGGGAGGGCTCCACGGCATCGACGATCTGGCGGAGGGTGATGCGGTCGGCGGGGCGGGAGAGGACGTATCCGCCGTGGGCGCCGCGGCGGGAGTCGATGATCCCGGCGCGGCGAAGATCGTTGAGGATCTGCACCAAAAAGTTGGCGGAGACAGCTTCCCGTTGCGCAAGTTCGTCGAGGCGGGTAAGAGTCTTGCCGTCATAGGCCTTTGCGAGCTGCGCCAAGGCGCGGCAGGCGTATTCCAACTTCTGGGAAATTTTCATGAGCGAGACGGAACAAACAACGGTGGCAAAAGGTGGGACAAAGCTTTGCCGTGGGGAAGCCGCGAATTTGGAAAACCTGTGGGTGAAGCTGCGCTCCGAGGCGGAACGGCTTTGCACGGAAGAGCCGGAACTGCGGCATCTGGTGGATGATGTGGTTCTTTCCCGGGGAAGTTTCGCCGAGGCGCTGGCGGCCAGGCTCGGGCGGCGTCTGGCCCGGGAGGACATGCCGCGCGCAATGCTGGAACCGCTTTTCGTGGAGATCCTTTCCGGCGACGAGCGCATCGCGCACGCCTGCGGGCGGGATCTGCTGGCGATGTTCGAGCGGGATCCCGCTTGCTTCTCGCCGCTGGAGCCTCTGCTGTTTTTCAAGGGCTTCATGGCGCTGGGCACCTATCGGATCAGCCACAGGCTGTGGCGCGACGGGCGGCGCTGGCTGGCGCTCTATCTCCAGAGCATTTCATCGGAAGTTTTCTCCACGGACATCCATCCGGCGGCGCGGATCGGTTGCGGCATCCTGCTCGACCATGCGACTTCGTTTGTCGTCGGTGAGACGGCGATCATCGAGGACGATGTCTCCATCCTGCACGAGGTGACGCTGGGCGGCACGGGGAAAGATGGTGGGGACCGCCATCCGATCATCCGCTCCGGCGTGCTGATCGGCGCGGGCGCGAAAATCTTGGGTAGGGTGGAGATCGGGACGCACGCGAAGGTAGGCGCGGGCAGCGTGGTGCTCAACGACGTCCCGCCGCACACGACGGTGGCGGGCGTGCCGGCGGTGGTCGTCGGCGAGGCGAAGGAGCAGAACCCGGCGCTTGAAATGAACCAGCGGCTCGATTGCCGCGGGGCGAACATTTAATCCCCGATGAACGCTCCTGAACCCGAAGGCGAGCCGACGAAACGGCAGTGGCTCGGCTACTGGAGCATGATCGTCCAGCAGACGCAGAACGCCTTCAACGACAAGGCGGCGCAGTTCATATTGGTTCCGCTGGGCGGGGCGGTGGGCTACGCGGTGGAGTCGGCGGCGGGGATCATGATCGCGCTGCCTTTCGTGCTCTTCGCGCCGCTGGCGGGGTGGATGAGCGACCGTTTTTCCAAACGCAGTGTGATCCTCGGCGCGGCGATCGCGCAGGTGGCGATCCTTGCGCTGATCTGTGCGGCGGTGCTTTCCCGCAACATGCCGCTGGCGCTGGTCGGATTCTTTTTGCTGGCGGCGCAATCGGCGTTTTTCAGCCCGGCGAAGTTCGGAATCAACAAGGAGTTGGTTGGATCGAAGCACCTCGGCTTCGCGTCGGGGGTGCAGCAGATGACGGCGATGCTGGCGATCCTTGCCGGGCAGATCGTAGCGGGTTGGTGGTATGACAAGCGCTATGCCTCTCTTGGCTCGGTGCCGGAAAAGGCTTGGGACGCGGCGCTCTTTCCGCTTGTGCTGCTGGCGTGTTTTTCGGTGCCGGCGGTGGCGATGGCGCTCTCGATTCCGAAGGTCCCGGCACAGGGCAGCGGGAAACTTTCCGTGAAACTGCTCTTCAGCCACTTCACGGATGTGGGCGAGCTTTGGCGGGATCTCGGGCTGCGGCGGGCTTCCTTCGGTGTGGCGTATTTCTGGGGTTTCGCGGCTTTCATCAACCTGTGGTCGGTGAAGGTGGCGAGTTCGCTAACCCATGGCGGCCAGGGTTTCGGAACGATGTCCTCGATGTTCATGGCGTCCGCCTCGCTGGGGATGGCGGTGGGGTTCGGGTTCGCATCCTTTCTGTTGCGGAAACGCATCGAGCTGGGCTGGGTGCCGCTCTCAGGGATTGCGATGACGGTGTGCGCGCTGACGCTGGCGTTCCTGCCGCCACCGGGCTGGCCGTTTCTCATAGGCCTTGGGTTAGTGGCATTTTTCGCGGCGCTGTTTCTCGCTCCGCTCAATGCCTGGATGCAGGATCGCTACCCGGCGGGCAAGCGCGGCGAGCTGCAATCCGCAGTGAACCTCCAGGACTGTTTCGCCGGCATCATCGCGGTGGCACTGATCGAGGGACTGCATCTTCTGGCGTTATGGATGGGGTTCACCGCGCTGGAGGGCTTCAAGATGCAGATGCTCGTGATCGGGATTTCCTGCGGTGTAATGAGTTGGTATATCCTCCGCATCCTGCCCGCAGATTTCATCCGGTTGGTGTGCCTAGCGGCGGTGAAAACGCTCTACCGGATCAAGCTTTCCGGCGCCGACCGCATCCCGAAAACCGGCGGCGCGCTGCTGCTGCCGAACCACGTCACCTTCGCCGACGCGTTCTTCCTCTCCGCCGCGAGCGACCGGCCTTTGCGCTTCGTCATGGACGACACCTTCATGGCCAGCAAGGTGATCCGCTTTTCCGTGAAACTGTTCGACGCGGTGCCGATCCGCCGCGACCAGCCGCTTGAGGCGATCCGCAACACCATCAAGGCGCTGGAAAGCGGGCACGTCGTCGTGCTTTTCCCTGAAGGCCAGCTCACCCGCACCGGCGGCCTTTGCGAGCTGGAACGCGGCTTCGAGCTGATCGCGCGAAAAGCCAAGTGTCCGATTGTGCCGGTTTGGGTCGATGGCTCATGGGGTTCCGTTTTCTCCTTCGAGCGCGGTCGGTTTTTCCGGAAAATCCCGCACAGCGTGCCATACGGATTGTCCATCGCGGTTGGCGAGGAAATCACCGGAAAGCCGGATCGGGTTATCGTGCGTGATGCCTTGCTGAAAGCCTCTTCCGAGGCGGTGGCCGCGAGGTTTCCGCAAAACACCAAGCCCGCGAAGCTCAACAGCCACCAGCTCACCCAGCTCGACGCACTTCCGCGCGGAGGGACGCTGCATGTGATGGAAGGGGATGTGCCGGAGGGCGTGCTTGAAGTGCTCAGGGAATTCGCGCGCCAGACAAAGGGGAAATTGTTTGTCTTGCGGGACTTTGACCCTGGTGCGGGCAAGGCATGGATTGGCGGGGAAAATCTGCGCAGGTGCATCATGGTTCCGGAACACTCCAGCGAATCGATCCGGTTTTATGATTTCGGAGCCAACTCGCCGGTTCCTTTCGTGAAGGAAGGCGTGATCCATTTGCCATGCCTCGCGGTGGACGGGTTGGTCGTCGCCATGTCCCTGCCTGATCCGCCGATGCCGGATGCGCGCAGCGAACTCCAATCCGGCCACAAGCCGAACTCATGGGGCAAGCTTCTCCCCGGCTGGCACATCGAAGGCGGAAAACTTTTCCCCGGCGGACACGCGCTTCCCGGGGGCGCGAAGCTCGACGGCGAGTGTTTCCTCATGCGAACCTAATTTTTCCCGGCATCCTTGCAGATACGGAACCCTAGATCCGGGCGGCGGGTCATGCGGTCGGCGATCCACTCCCGGCTGAGCGCGCCCTTGCCGGGGTTCAGGTAGGAGCCGCCGATGATCACCCACAGCGGTTCGCCAAGCGGATTCGACGGGCTGGGGCGCGGCTCGCCCGTCCATTCGGAAACGGATCCGGCCATGCCCAGCAGGCCGTTCGTGGTGCGGTCTTCCGTTTCCTCGTTGACCGGCTGGAGGTCGCTCACGGGGATTTGCGAAGGAACCTTCGCGCCGGTCATCAAGGCACCGAGCCAGTGTTCCTGGGACGGTAGGGAGGACTTCTTCCATTTCGCGTAGGCGAAAGCATCCCACCAATCGATGCCGACCACCGGTGAGTGGATATTGATTTCGCGCTCGCCCCATACACCGCCCTCTGTTGCGGCGCTCAGGAGATTTACCCAATCGTCAGGCACATGGCCGACCTTGTTTTTCGGCTGCTCGGGGTGATCGAAGGCCGCTTGGCTTCCGTCTTTGGCGAGGATGTCCAGGGTTTCCAGAAAGCCCGCATAATCGCCGATCGTCACCTCGCAGGCGGCGATGGTGAAATTCGGCACATTCACCCGCACTCCGTCCGGCGTATCATGCCTTCCTGCCGCGATTTCAACCCAGCCGGGCATCGGAGCCTCGGAGGGCCGCTGTTTTTTCTGATTCGGCAGGAAAAGCAACACGACTGCAATGACGGCCACGAAAAGGATGGCGACCACCCATACGAAGCCGCTCTTTTTCTCGGGACGGATCGCGGCGGTTGGCGGAGCCTCGACCTGGGAGGGGGTTGCCAGCTGCTGCTCGATCTGTTCGCAGTAATCACGGATCTGCGTCCATTTCAAAGGCCGCGGAACATTTTCGCCACGCATCCACGAGAGCAGTGTCAGGAAGCGTGTCGCGCCCGGATGATGCTGGTCGAGGTTCAGTTCCAGCGCCTCGCCCAGCCTGGGAACATCGCGCAGCGAGTGATCCGGCACACGGTCGCCGGCGACGACCAGGTTCTTTAGGCGGATCACACCGTGCATGTCCACGTGGATGGCATCCAGTCCCAGCGGTGCAGTGGCGTTGCCGTGGGATTCGTAATAAATGTTCGCCTCAGCCACCCGCCGGAGGATGTGGACGAGACGCTGCGCCTTGATCTTTTCACCATGCCTAGCACGGTCGGCGAGGGTTTCTCCGGGAAGCAGCTCATGCGCATAATGGCAGAGCCCGTTTTCCATCGTGGCCTCATAGATCGAGCCGACCAGCGGATGCTCCACCCCGGCCTTGGCGCGCACATCCGCGATAAACTCCTCGCTTTCCAAGCCTTCTTTCAGTTCCTCCACGAGCACCATGCGCCCCACGGAGGCCTGCTTGGCCAGCCATGTCCTGGTCGTCTCGGTTTCCGCAATGCACTGCTGCGGTATATAATCGCCGAACCTGTTTTCCTCTTCGCCTACTTCTTCGTCCACGTTGTCCATACCGGGGTTTTACAGCCCGTATTTCACTCGCCCGGCAGAGGATTGAGAAGCGGAATATCGGGATCGAAGTTCGGCGGAAGGATATCCTGGTCGAGAAACTCCGGGAAATCGCCCGGCTGTTCTCCGGCGGGAGCCGCTTGCCCGATCCTCGCCGCGAGGTCGCGCGGCCACGCCTGCACGTCGAGAACCTCGCCTTTGTAGGTCAGGGTTACGACTTGGCCGTAGTAGGTGAGTTCACCGAAAAGGTGCGCGGTTTGCTCGTCGCGGACGGGGATTTGGTAGTTCATGCGGAGGGATTCCTCGCCGCCCGCCCAATCGAAGGGCACGGTGACCCACGACGATTCCGCCCATGTGTCGTCCTCAAGCTGGACGATCTTGTTCTTGTCGGTCTTGTTGAAAAAAGTGACCGCCACCTCGATCTCACCCGCCTCGACCTCCTGTCCTGGTGCTTTTTGCACGGGAACGGTGAGCACCACCCGCTGCCCGCCCGCTGCCTTCGCGTCGTTGAAAATGCGCACGCGCCCGAGCGCAAGCTTGCCGAGCAGGTCGCCGGGTTGTTCGAAGCCATCGCGCAACTTCGCGGCGGCTGCCTCGTAGAGATTTCCGGCACCGTCGACACCGAGTTGGAAAACCTGCTCGTAATAATCAGCCGCTTTTTCGTAAACACCCATCATTTCGTGGACCATGCCGAGTTCATAAAGCACCGTGGGGTCGCCCGGGGATTCGACCAGCGCCTCCTCCAGCTTGACGATGGCGGCACCCATGTCACCAGCGATGCGTGCCTTTCGCGCCTCGGTTACAAGAAGCTCCGAGCGAGGATCCGCGATGGCGGGTGTGACGAGTTGCTCCGGCTCCGGCACGGGCGGAAGCACCGGCTCGACCCTCGCCATCGGCTTCGCGGGCGGATCACCAGCCACCGGCACGCTGATCCGGATCGGCACGAGCTTCTCGACTTTCTTCTCGACGATCCTCACCTGCCGCCCTTCCTCGACCCGCACCGCCAGCGCCATCCCGGCGATGAGGAGTTGCGAAAATGCCATCAGCCCGAGGCCGCAGCAGGCCAGCGTGAACAAGCGGTTTCCATTCATCTCTCCGCACGTTGCCGGAAACGGGGGGGTGCGTCAAATTTGATGTTCGGGAAATAATTATTCCGATTCTCTGCCAAGCCCTATGTGATCACGCGCCATCGCCGGAACTTGGACGATTTCTCTATATATCCTCTCAAGCTTTTCACCTTCCGGAATATACACCCCGAGATTTCTTTCGAAACAAATAAAATTACGCTTTTTCACATCCAAGCCAACATGCATAATACCGTGTAACCGACTTTCTACATCCAACTTCCAAATCCATTTAACCTCGCCCAGTCCTTGCGGAGAATATTTGATGGCTGGAGGCTCATTTTCTTTCCAGTAGATAACCTTCTCAAAAAAATATGATTCGTAATCGAATGGCATTTTTTTGAGCCTACTCCAAAATGTCTTTTTAAGCATATCACTTAAATCATCACTATGAAACTTAAGCAACTCCGCAACTGACGCTACAGATTCAGCGACAGCCGGATCTCTAAGCTGGCCAACATTATCGTGGAGCCAAATATGTGTGGATTTAGGAAGCAGCTCAATAGCATCAGCCGTATCACATGCCACTAACTGCTTACGAATTTTTTCAGGTATTGTTTCAATTACTTCATCATGAAATGATGATACCGATTCTTCTAATTCATCAAGCGAACTGCGCGCCACCTCATTCAGTATTATTTCTTTTGTTACTGGATCAAGCTTCAAATCAGCATGCACAAAATGTAATGGCAGTGCCAGATAAATAAAAAAACTAACACTATGAAAATATGTTAACATAGTCAATTTTAATTATGGCGCTATGCCATCTTGGAATTCGAGCCATTCTATGGGATTAGCGCCTGACTCCCGAACTCTACCGCCGGGATGTTTGTCTGTTACGTATGTCCATTCACGGTAACTAGGGGCTGCGCGATAAGTTACGAATAGTGGCAATCCGTCAGGATTTTGCATTTTATTTGATGTAAATCTTTTGTCAGCATCGCTGAAACTGTTGCTTGCTGACCAATAATACTTATATTTCTTTTCGCGTGCTTTCTTGTCGACAAGCTCCCTGACGAGTTCGCTGGGGTGAGTGTGCCAGAATGCCACATCTTTATCTCCATCTTTACAATCAGGCGAACTTCCGAGGTGTATATCAGCGAAACCGCGCAGTAATGGCCATGCCCCGGACTTACTTGTCAAATAGTATGTGTACACCTTACTTCCATCGTCCTTGATTTCACAATTCTCACAAACTTTGCCGCCATACTCTTTTGGTGATGCTGGCTTGTATTCTCGGTTTTTGTTGAATCCAGGTGTAATAACATTAGGATTTTCACTTTTAAGTTGATTCAGATACTCATCTTCAGCGCTACGGTGGGCATTTATTGCCCCTTCATGAACAGTCTCGATCATTAATTTTTCATCTGCAGCAACAAATCCCAAGTAGTCCAATTTATTTACTCCATCATTCACCACAAACCCATACAAATGAACACCGCCCTGCTCTTGGATCGGGTCGCGGGAAACCCATCGTCCCTGTCCGGGATCGTAGAATGCATGCGTGAAATTGGATAGGGCGAGTAGGAAGAGGAGAATTTTGAACAACGGCGGTATGGTTTTCATGTTTTTGCTTTCTGTGGGTGGGCGTTTAACGGGGAGAATGGGATTTTTTTATCCCTGGTGAGAATCGGGATTGGTATGTGGTGAGGTTGGTGAATTGTGGCGGGATTTGAAAATCCACGCTGCGGGATATCTGGGAGTTGCGGACTCGGAAAAATAGGTAAAGGATGTTGGGCACTCATGGGCATTTATTCGGCCATCCGTCGGCAATAAATTAATTTGATGTATCTAGAATATTTTAATTTTTTAATAAATGCGAATCTCTATGATCTCCTAGGCATTTATTAAAAAAAAGCATGAATTTTTCATGCTCATCTGTATTTATTTCGTGTCCAGCCCATTTCGGTGCAACATCATCTGGATATTCATTTCTTTTAATTCCTAACGCATCGAGAGCTGCCCAAGAAGCAATTATCCTAACTTCCGGTATTTTGGATTTGACGTAAGATCGGGCTATTTGCATTTCATCTTGATCAGCAGGTCTCATTTCAGCAGCCCAATAAGCGAGGCGAGACAACGGTATTCGACCCCAAGTCCCGTCAAAGGCTATTCCTGTCTCTACTAATAGTGATGATTCAGGTACAAATTTCTCGAAGATGCTGAACAGTAAATCATACCTTGATTTGCTCTCTTTTTCTTCTGCGCCTAGTGTGCATCCGGTTAATAATAAAATTAATAGTAATTTACGCATATCTATGAACCTTCCTTAAGATCGCCGCCAATTTCGTAGAATTCTGTGACGATGCCATCACCGTTACAACTGTCATGAAATGAATACCCTATTGAATACTTGGCTTCGAGGGTGCGGCCAGGTATTCCTTCGTAAAAATTTCCAGCAGAACCAGGGGGAACTATTGGTATGATAGACATACCCGTGCTTGAACTTGCTCCAGCGCCAGAGGTAGTCATGTTTAGGTCATAAAGTTGAAATTCAATTTTGGGAACCTTGTAAAGCTCTGCTTCTGCTAAAAATCCATATGAACACTTTTCGGTGATGTTAAATTTTGAAATAATATCGGTAAGCATTGTCACACCACCATACTGTGGAAAACCTTCTTGATCGAAAGGATACCACATGTCTCTTATCAGACCTTGTTTGGCGTCGGTAGTTCCATCACAGTTCTTGAACGTTTCGGTCACTGTAATAATCTGTATGTAGTATTCTCCTGGGGTGAGATGTTGCTGTAATTCAAGACGGAAACCCGGCAGCCCATCAGAAAAAGTTTCCAACCCTCCCGAAATATATGGACTAAGTCCGATCAAATCAACTTTGCTTACTGCATCATTTCCGACAAACCCATACAAATTGACCCCGCCTTGCTCCTGGATTGGATCGCGCGAAACCCATCTCCCGTGTCCGGGATCGTAGAATGCATGTGCGAAGTTGGAGAGGGCGAGTAGGAAGAAGAGAATTTTGAACAACGGGGGTATGATTTTCATGGTTTAGCTTTCTGTGGGTGGGCGTTCAACGGGAAGAATGGGGATTTTGGTATCCTTGGTAAGAACCGGGATGCGTTGTGTGGTGAGGTTGGGGAATTGCGGCGGGATGCGGAAACACTTGTTGCGGATATCCCGGCTGGGGGTGACCCGGCAAGTGCGGGTTGGGAAGTTGGGGGTTCACAGACATTCGCTCGGCCATGCGCCGATTATGCATCATGGTTTCCTCAAGTTCACGCAGTCCGCGTTCCGCAGCGGCGTTCCAATCCGAGGGCGTGTTGACTAGGGTTGTGTTGAGCGCGAGACTTATTCCGCCGAGGTTGGGAGCCAGACGGTATGCTGCTGCGGCGGAGTTGATCGCGGGCATCGTCGCGCCACCCGCCTGCAGGCAAGCCGCGCGGGTCGTCAGGAATACGGCGAGGGATTCCTCCGCTGTCAGATTCCGGAGGTAACCGCCTGATTTTTCCTCTCCGGGTGAGATGGGCTTCGGCCAGGTGCGGTAATAAGAATCGGGGTGGCTGGTGAAGCCGCCGGCGTTGGCCGCCTCGAGGTTCACGCGGGTGCCATGGCCGTCGTCCCAACGGGCGAAGAGATGTTCCTTCGCGGCGACAAGGTGCATCGGATATCCGATGCGCCTGCCGATGGCGACGTAAAGGACGGGCAGGGAAGCGCAGGAACCGATACGGTCTTCGCCGAGGCAACCGGTGAGGAAAACGGAATGGGGGTTCGCGAAAAACTGTTGGTTCGGGGCATTCTGCCGCTCCGTGGAGGTGAGCCGGGGATCATAGCGCAACCTGAAATCCTGGCCGAGGATGGTGCACATCATCGCGAGCCGCCATTCGGCCTCGCTTTTGAATTCCTGCGGGTTGGCGTGATAGCGATGCAGGTTTTTACCGGTCTGCAGAGCCACGGTTTTTGCCCATAGGTCGAGGGTTTTCAGGCAATCCGCGATGATTTGGTCTTTTTCCTCGGCCGGCATTCCGGGAGTCACCTTAAGGTTGAGCAAGGCGATATCGGCATCCTCAGAGAGTTCCGGAACGCCCAGCAGCTTTTCGATCATTTCCGACGCCGGGTCTGATTTTGAAAGGGATTGTGGTTCCGCGGCGCTCCGCGCTCCCTTGCCGCGGGCGGCGGCAACAAAGATGATGGCGGTCAGGCAGGCCGCCACCGCGGCGGAGACGATCATCGGCAATAGGGGAGACGACCGATCATCCCGAGCGCTGGATTCGGCGGCTTCTTTCCGTAGTTGTGTGCGTTTACCCATTCCTATTGTTTACCCATTCCGATTACATCCGGTAGGTATCGGGGCGGGACGTAGGCGTCAAGCTCTGAGGATGTGTGAAATGCGGCATGCCGCTTGCCTGATCGTCAAATTTTATGTTCGCGGGCGGATTTCCGGTTTTGAATCGCGGAAATGAAAGTCGCTGCCGGTATCGCGCTCATGCTCGCCATCGCGTTTTTCCTGCCGTCGGCTCCGGAGGCGCGGGCGCTGGAGGGCTTGGACGCGGGGACGGTGCGGCTGGGGTTGGCGCTTTTCGTCGGCATCGCTTTCCTCTGGATGACCGAGGCGCTGCCGCTCGCCATCACCGCGCTTCTCGTGCCGGTGATCGCCGCAGTGATGGGGCTTGCCGGGGTGAAGGACTCCCTCGCGTCCTTCGCCGCGCCGCCCATTTTCCTATTCTTCGGCGGCTTCGCCCTCGCTTCGGCGCTTTCGGCGCAGGGAATCGACCGATGGCTGGCCGCGAAGCTGGCAAGGCTGGGAAAAGGGAAATTCGTCCCCGTTTGCCTCTACCTTTTTGCAGGCACTGCGTTGCTCTCGATGTGGGTGAGCAACACCGCCACGACGGCAATGATGATCCCCCTCGCGCTCGGCATCATCAGCCAGTTCCCGACGGAAGGTTCCGCCCCAAAGAATACCTATTTCCTGCTCCTCGGCGTCGCCTACGCGGCGAGCATCGGCGGCCTCGGCACTCTCGTCGGCAGCCCGCCGAACGGGATCGCCGCGAAGGCTCTCGGCGTTTCCTTTTCCGAGTGGCTGAAATTCGGGATCCCGGCCGTGATTGTCCTGCTTCCGGCGATGGTCGCCACGCTCCATTTCATGCTGAAACCTTCCAACGAGGGAACTTGCAAAATCGAGGTCGAGGCGGAGCGTTTCGAATTCACCCGGCCGCGCATCATCACGCTCGTGATCTTCGCTGCGACCGCCCTTGGCTGGATTTTCGGCGCACAGCTTGGCGCGTTGCTTGGGATCACCGACACCGATACCTGGGTCGCGCTCGCCGCCGTCGCCCTGCTTTCCGCTACGAAGGTGGTCAGTTGGCGGGAAATCCAGAACGGCACGGATTGGGGCGTGCTGCTGCTTTTCGGCGGCGGGCTAGCGCTCAGTGCCGTCCTCGGCTCCTCCGGCGCGAGCCTTTTCATGGCGCGCCTGCTCGGCGGGGCGATGGGCGAATGGCCTTTGTGGGCGATCATCATGGGTGTGGTCGCGTTCGTGATCTTCCTGTCCGAACTTGCCAGCAACACCGCGACCGCCGCCCTGCTCGTGCCGATCTTCATGGCCATGGCGCTGGAGTTTGATGTCGATGCCGCGAAGCTGGTTTTGCCGGTTACCATCGCCGCTTCGTGCGGTTTCATGCTTCCCGTCGGCACGCCTCCCAACGCCATGGTTTTCGCCACGGGCCGGATCCCCCAGCGCTCGATGATCCGGGTCGGCTTCGTCATGGATCTCGTTTTCATCGCGCTGATCACCGCGCTTTCACTGCTGGTCTTCTGAGGGGGCCTCCTCGTAATCGCGCAGCGGCCGGATGAGGTTGGCGGAAAGGGGGAATACCCGGTCGTAGATCCCCGGCGCGACCTCGGCGGCTTGCGAATAGGCGTCGCGCAGCATCTCCATCTTCGCGTCGAGGTTGTCGATGTAATGCAGCGCGTAGGCCTCCGGTGTTTTCGGCAAAACGGGCGAGCCGAACTCCAGCTGCCCGTGATGGCTGCCGATCAGGTGGAGCAGGTGCACGCGGACTTCCTCGGTGCTCGGCTTGCATTTGGAAAACGCCTCGAACTCCGATGCGTCTAGTAGGTCGCGCCACAGCTTGTTCACCAGCTCGATGCCGAGCGGGATATGCCCCAGCATCTCGCCATGGAGAGAGTGGATCTGGGAGAAGCCGTCCTCGGGATACGTGTTTTCCCAGAGTTTCCCGCAATCGTGGAAAAGCACTCCGGCAAGCATCAGGTCGCGGTTCAGCTCAGGATACACGCCGCAGATCGCTTCCGCCGAGCGCATCATCTGCGCCACATGCTCGACCAGCCCGCCGCGCCGCGCGTGGTGGTTTTTCCGCGCCGCCGCCGTCCTGCGGAAGCGGTCTCCCATCGTCCCGAAAAAATGGTCGCAGAGTTTTTTCAAACGCGGATCGGTGATCGCGCCGCAAAGCCGCAGGATTTCCGCGTAATCCGCCTCCTGCTTTCTCCGCACCGCGGGATCCCCCGCGAGAAAATCCGCGACCGCCTCATCGGCTAGCAAAGCCCAGTTCACATCGCTGCCGTTGATGCCGTATTGGTTCTGCGTCCACTCGCCGTCCAGCCGCACGATGGATTGCAGCGGCAGCTTCTCCGCCTCCGTGTGCAAGGGCGTGTCCGACCAAACCTTCAGGCTCAGAGAGCCCGTCGAATCGGCGAAAGCGAGATCGAAATACGGCTTGCCACCCTTCGTCGTCTTCACCGCGCGGGATTGGAGCTGCGCCGCCACGGAAGCGATTAGCGGCACGTCGTTCGCCTGCTCCTTGAGGCTGGAAATGGAGATCAAACTCATGCTGAGAGGCTGCGTGACAAGCGCATGATATCAAGAATCAAAAAAGACGAACGGATGCGAAACGCATCACCTTGCGAAGCGCGGTTCAAAATTCTCCAGCGCTAGGATCAAGCACTTCTGGATACCCATCTCGCCCTCCGTAATGCTTCTTCCGTTTGCGAAAAGAAGGCGGACTGTGACGCCATTCGCATAGGCTACTTCCACCCTGTCCGATGATCCCTTGCTCATCACTTTGGGCCGGACGTTGAGATCCTTTCCGGACTCAATGAACGACCATTCTGCCGCGGTTTTTGCCTTAACAGCAAAACCTTCCGATCCCATCATCAAGGCATTGACCTTGTTCGTTTCCAATTTGAACTTATCAGGAGTAAACTTTACGGCGAAAACACCAAGCTCCCGCGCCTTTCCAAAATAATAAACCAAACGGAGTTCGTCGATTTCTAGCTCGGGAACCCCTGAATATGAATTCCGAAAATGCCAATCAGAATGCCAAACCACGTTTTTCACCTTCGAGTTATGATCTTCGATGATCTTCGCTGCCTTGTCCTGGCTATCGGAAACCAAAACCCTGTCCTTGTCGGAGAGCCTATCCAACTCCAAGGTATGTAATTTGTTATCCTTGGCCATTTTCAGGGTGATGTTCAAATCCTCTGCTTTTACGAGAGTGGCCTTGATTATGCGGCCATCCTTGGATGTCCAATCCCTCTCCTCCAGAATCGGCATGCCTTCGCCGAAAGCCGGTAGGCTAATTAATAAAAAGATTAATATTTTGATATGCATAAGGATATTATCTTGCTGTGTTTGCGATGCATGAACGACTGATTGGTTATGCAAACGATCCCAAACGGGAAATCATTGTCCAGACAAAAGACAGCGAAACCGCGGCAGGGGCAGGGTTTATAGACTCACCCGGCTCATCGCCAGCAAGTCCCTGATCCGTCCGAGATCGGTGGCGCTGGTTTTCGCCACAAAGCCCCGCGCGTGCGCGAAATGGACATCGGCTTCCGGGGAGATGCGCGTGAAATCCATGCGCAGGTCGTCGTTGAAACGGGACAGCGCGAAGCCGGTTCCGCGCCGGTCCGGGTAAACCATCGCGACCACCTGCCTGTCCTCCGGCAAGCCCGATGCGTAGCGCGCCAAGCCCGCCGAGGCATCCTCCGAGAAGTTTTCCGCCCGGGGCAGGAACAGCACCCTGAAATCCCCCGCCTCGTGGCTCATTTCCCAGATCTCGCTCAGCCGCTCGATCTCGTTGAGCTTTTCACGCAGGGATCTCAGGTATCCGATCAGGTCCGCACCAACCCAGCGCATCACCTCCCACATCGGCTCACCGGGGCGGATTTCCGACATCCCGGCGAAGCGCCTCAACAGCGTGAGATCCACGGTGGAATTCAGCTTCGCCAGCAGCGTCCGCTCCACGCCGAGCCACGCCGCCGTTTCCACCGGCCCGCGGGTATCGAACCATTCCGCCACTTCAAGCCAATCGCAATACATGCGCGCATCATCATAGAGCCCGAGATCCATCAGCACCAGGCTCAGCGAGCAGATCGGGGGATGATCCTTGGGGAACTGGTGGTGGTCGAAATTCCCGCGCGCCGCTTCGTCCTCACCGCCGACATCGACCACCGCCATGGACGGATTGTCCAGATCCGCCTGCGTGGGTTCGCGCCGGAAAATCGGCGCTTCATGGACGGCGACCAGTAGGCAGCAAGCCAGGAACTCGTCCTTATGTGCGCTGCCCGGATGGGTCAGGATTTCGGAATATTTACTCATAAGCGGAGGACAAGGCAGTCTTTCGCCCCGCGATGCAAGCGCTTTCCGAAACGGAGGGGCGCAGGGTTCTTACATTTGGGAAATCATCCCGGATACCTATGTCATTGGTTCAATCTCCTTGAGTCTTCCCTCGTGGAGGAACCCTGCGGAGGGGCGTCAGTCGAACACCGGTGTCTTGTGATGCGTGAAATAGCCGTCTCCCAGATACATGGATGTGGGGTGATCGGGCAGCGGCCCCGCGTCGGGGTGCAGCGGGATGTAAGCCCATCGCGCATCCTCGGGCTGCGAGTAGGAGATGTTCACAGGCGTGCCGACCGATACCATGCGGAAAAACTTGGGAGCGAGGTTCTCATGCATGCGGATGCAGCCGTCGCTGGTGCACGGCGAGTGCCGCACCCAACCGGTGTGGAACCCGTAGGACGGCTTGAACTCGCACCAGTAGGGCATCGGCGTGCCCTTGAACGACCAGCCGGAGGGCTTGTTTTCCAGGCCGCATTTGTGCACCCGTTTTCCCCTGTAGGCGTAGCCGCGGGTGCTGTCCCTGTGCTTGTGCTCTTTTCTGGAAATCCTGAATGTGCCGGTGGGTGTCGGCGAATCCGGCTTGCCTATGGAAACGGGCATCACCATCAGCATTTCCCCGTCCTCCATCACATAAGCCCGCTGCTTGCTGAGCGATACCTTTACCTGCACCGCCGCCGGGTTTTGCGGCGGCGTAGCCGGGCGGTCATACGCTTGGTAGGCCGCCAGTGCTCCGCCGCTTGCGGCTTTCATCGAGCAGGAGGAAGATGCCGCCACGCCCACCGCTCCCAGCAACACGGCCAATACTGCTTTCGCTTTCACGACTTCGATTCAGAGACACCCCGTTGCGGACGGCAAGGATCCGTTTTCGGAAAACACCCGGTCATTTCAAGCGCTCCCACTCGGTCACCTTTCCGCCGACGAACCACACGGTGCTTTTGCGGTAAGGGACATACACGATCTCCGTCCCGTAGTAGCCTCCCGCGCGGGCATATCTGTGCGGGTGAATCCGGTCGTACCGGTAGCTGTCGTAAAACGTGTTCATCATCACGGGTTGCGTGCCGATGTATTCCCAGCGATCCGTCCGTCCCTTCCCGTTGAAGCCCTCCATCCGGTTCGAAGGGTTCCCCCAGGCCAGCGCGACGGCCGACATATCCATTCCTTTCCCGATCTCCCCGCGCTGCACCAGCTCCTTGTGGTCATCGCTGAGTTTCTCGAAGGCCAACGGCTTCTCGGCGATGCGCGCCTCCGGCGTCGATGGGGCGCACGAAGCTACCAGCAGGAATAAGGAAACCGAAAACAGGTGCGCAAGGGATTGTCTCATGCCCGAAGCCTTGCACGGCGTGCGGCGCTATGCAAACCGCATCCTCCTCCACGTCGTGAAGGCGGAAATGATTTTTCACAAAAGATCAAAGACGGGCTTGCCAACCCTGAAAGCGTGCCTCCAATCTTCCGCCGAAAGTTTCAACGAACCATCCCTCACATGTCCGAATTGCTAGAAGAAGAAGAACTCACCTCCGCACTCAAGAAATGCCCCGAGTGGGAATACGAGAAGAAACACATCACCCGCACCATCGAGTTCGAGGAATTCATGGAAGGGATCGATTTCGTCAACGACGTGGGCGAGATCTCCGAGGAGGCGCAGCACCACCCCGACATCATGATCAAGCACACCAAGGTCACGCTCAAGCTGACGACCCACGATGTCGGCGGCGTCACCGCACTCGACATCCAGCTCGCACAGCGCATCGACAACCTCGTCGATTGAGTCAGCGCGGCATCATCAGATCATCGTCGCTGAATCCGGTGATTCCCCTCAAGCCGCTGAGCAGTTTCTTGAGGGTGATGAAAAGGAACGCCATGATGGGCACGCCGATCACCAGGAAGCCCCAGCCGGTGATTTTCGCGACCTTTTCGTTGTAGATCTCGCGCGCATCCGTGGCGGCGTGATTCAGGTCGCCGAGGAACCACAGAGCCAAGCCGAAGTTCATCAGCGTGCTGAGGAAAAACGACACCGCAAACAGCAAGGTCGCGTTCATCAGCACCTTGTGGTAGTCAGCTTCCCGCCCCAGTTCGCCGACCTTTTTCTCGATCTTCGGAATGTCGAAGATCGTGTCGTTGTAGAGGAAAGTCCGCAGCAGCGGGGTCTTCGACCAATGCGACGCGATGATCGCGATGCCGAGCACGAAGGGGATCGATGCCTCCTTGAGCCCGAAAAGCACCGCCGCGTGCTCCTTCACCGTGCCGTCCTTGTTCCAGAGGAAAAGCGTCAGCCCGCCCGTCAGCAGCACGGAAAAGAATCCAAGGCTCGAGAAGAAATTCATCTTCCGCGTCTTCACGAAAAACCACACGCCGTAGCCGATGGGGAAAACCAGCGCCACGAAGAGCGCCTTGAGCGGCCCGATGTGCCAGAGCTTCGCCTCGTCCTGCATCGCGGGATCCTTGCTGAGGTAGCTGAGTGCCAGCACGGGAATGAGCACATTGATCAGGATGTTCGCGAGCGGATGCTCCTGTGCCGGGCTGGGTTTCTTATCTTCGGTCGTCATTTTGGGGAAGAATTTCGGCGCCAGCAAACAGGGGGATTCCGCATCATGGAAGCCGAATCGCTTTCAGCGCCTGCCGCGTGTCCGTTGCAGATCGCAGGAAAACAAGTACCGCTCGCCGTTTTCCGGATTGGCGTTCCACCGCGATCCGATACGCTCTCCGCACCATGAAACCTTTCCGCCCCGCCATCCTTCTCGCCGCGCTGCTGACCGCCTGCGCCCCCGGCAACCCGCCCGAAGCAGGAATCACCGCGCCCGCCACCAACCTCACTGCCGCCCAGAAAGCCTCGATCGGACGGAAAATCTGGCAGAACGAATCCGGCGGCACCGTGGAGGGACTCACCGCATGGAATGTCGGCGAGGAGTTCCCTTCGCTCGGCATCGGCCATTTCATCTGGTATCCCGCCGGCTTCAACGGGCCCTTCAAGGAATCGTGGCCCGATTTCATCGCCTTCGCGGAAAGGAACGGAGCAAGCCCGCCCGCCATCGCCAAACGGGCTGACGCACCGTGGAATTCGCGCGCCGAGTTCCAGCGCCAGTTCAACTCAGCGGAAATGGGCGGTCTCCGGAAATGGCTCGCCTCCACCGTGGGCGTGCAGACGGATTTCATCATCGCCCGCTCCCGCGCCGCCCTGCCGAAAATGCTCGCCGCCGCGCCCGCTTCCGAACGCGCCAAGATCCAGGAAAACTACCGCAAGGTCTCCGCCTCGCCGCAGGGCACCTACGCCCTCATCGACTACGTGAATTTCAAGGGCGACGGCATCAGTTCCACGGAGAAATACAAGGGCCAGGGCTGGGGCTTGCTCCAGGTGCTCGGCGGCATGAACAGCGTCCCGGCGGGTTCCGCCGCGGCCACCGAGTTCGCCGCGTCCGCGAAACGCGCCCTCTCCCGCCGCATCGCAAACTCCCCGCCGGAGCGCGGCGAAGCCCGCTGGCGTGAAGGCTGGCACAACCGCTGCGACACCTACTCCCGCCCCCTCTGAAAACGGAAAACTCCCCGGAGCTTTCACCCCGGGGAGCATGTCATGACACCTTCGCAATCAGCGTATCAGCGGCGGAAAGTGAAGCTTACCGAGCTGCCCGAGCGGGCATGGTGGTTTTGCGGATAGCCGCCGCCGTGGTGGCCGTTGTTTTGACAGGTGCTGTAGGCCGGACGGCATGGCTGGCTGTGCCGCCTGGCCTGTGCGTAAACCTGCCGGTAAGTGAACCTCGGGTGGCCGTGGCAATCGTAGCCGACGAAAATTTTCTCCGTGTAAACCGGGCGGCCGTGTTGGTAGCCGCTCACGTAGATCGTGTTGGCGGGTGCGCTGTATCCGCGTCCACCGTAAGGGCGGGCGTCGGCGATGGTGGCGGTTCCCACAATGGCGAACGCACCGATGGCGATGGCGATGATTTGTTTTTTCATGGTTGTGCAACTTTTGGTTACGCAAGCTTCGACCTGCACGCCGGACGATTATTCATGTCCTTTCGGAATTTTTTTCAGGTTCGCCGCGGCAGCCGCTCCGAAAAATGAATTGGGCATCCCCCCCGAAACCCCCTATCCCTCTTCCTCTTCCTTGGAGTTTAAAGTTTAAGATTTAAAGTTTAATGCCCGCCACCTACACCACCCACGCCCTCCCCGGCGGCCCGCGGCTCGCCCATGCGCATTTGCCGGATTCCGAGTGCGCCGCGCTTTCCATCTACATCCCGGCCGGTTCCCGCGATGAAACGGGCGGCATCCCCTCCGGCCTCGCGCACTTTTCCGAGCACATGGCCTTCAAGGGCACGGCAACGCGCTCCGCAAAAGAGCTCACCCTCGCCATCGAGTCCGGCGGCGGCCAGGCGAACGCCGGCACCTCCGAGGATCACACCGTCTATGAGGCGCAAGGCGAGGCGGAGCTCATGCCTGCGCTCATCGAAACGCTCGCCGACATGGTCTGGCACTCCGTTTTCCCCGAGCACGAGATCGAGCTAGAGCGCGATGTGATCGGCGAGGAAATCACCATGATCCGGGAAAACCCCTCGGATCACATCAACGACCTCCTCGCCGCCGCCCTTTGGCCCGGCCATCCCCTCGGCCAACCCATCTCCGGCTCGCTGGAATCCATCGCGCAGATCACCCGCACCTCCCTCCGGGATTTCGCGAAGCTCCACCACTTCCGCAGCGATCTCGTGATAGCCACCGCCGGGCCCATGCATGCGGAGGAAATCCTCGCCGCCCTCGTTCCGCTGTTGCCGAAACATTTCACCCCGCCGCCGCCGCGCCTCGCCTACACACCCGCTCCCGGCAAAAGGATCACCGACAAGCGCCCCACCGATCAGCTCCAGCTCGCCATCGCATGGCACACGCCCGGCCGCCATGCGCCGGAGCGCCACGCCCTCCGCCTGCTCTCGCTCATCCTCGGCGAGTCCTCCTCCTCCCGCCTCTTCACCGAGCTGCGCGAGGAACGCGGCCTCTGCTACCAGATCGGATCGGAAACCTGCCTCTTCCACGAAACCGGCGCCCTCCAGGTCACCGCCGGCCTTGACCCCGATTCCCGCGCCGAATCCCTCGAAACCATCCTCCGTGAAACCGCCGACCTCGCCGCCCGCGGCCCCCGCCCCGGCGAACTCGATCGTGCCAAGCGCCTCGCCATCGCCCAATCCAAGCTCGGCTTCGAATCCACCTCCGCCCACGCCGCGTGGGCCGGGGAGGGGCTCCTTTTCTTAGGCCACATCCCCTCGCCGCAGGAAGCCCGCGAAAACCTGCTGGCCGTCACCGACTCCCAGATCCAATCCATCGCCCGGCAGGTTTTTTCCCAGGATCCCGCCACGGCAGAAATTAGAGCGTGAACGATAGAGTCCTCCTACGCCTGACCGGGGGCGAGGATGGAACACGCGGGTGAGGATGCAATAGTAATGGCGGCTGGAACTGGGGGCGGGTCAGGCGTTAGGAGTGACGGCTTGTTCTCCTTCTGTGTTTTGGAGGTAGCTCGTCACCCGGATCTGCGGCGGCATCAGGCACGCGGGCCAGTAGGTTGTCAAAATCCTTGAGATTGGCTCTCTCTGCTCGTTGTCGAAGGTAATCAACGGTATCAAGTGCCGAAAGCTTCTCAGCTGCCGCTGTAATAAGGAATTGGTTCATGGAGTAACCGTCCTTCGTCGCGAGTTCTTTGATCGCGCGATGGAGGGAATCGGGAACACGGATGGATAATGTAGTCATGGTCTGATGATATCTAGGGTTGTGGCAGGTGTGATGGCGCGAACGCCCATTGATTCTGAACCTCGAAAGTCGCCGATGTTGTGTGTGATGACGAATGCGGCCGATGCTGCGACCGCAAGCTCGAGAACAAGATCATCGTCTGGGTCGGGCAGGAATGGCCGCCAAGAGAAAAACACTTGCTGGTGATCGGCCAACTGGCAAAGGCCGTCCACAATCCTGCGGAGCTCATCAGCCGTGAAATGAGAAAGGAGGCCAGGCCGCAGAACGACAGACTCATATTCAAGAACGAGGGCGACAGACACGGCAATACGGATATCCCCGGCACGGATCGCCCTGAGGATCTGAAAGCTGGCTCCCCGATTGGATCGGAGTCCCGCCACAAGGACTGACGTGTCGAGAATTGCATACACGTGCGGTATCATCCACGATACCGTCAATGTCGCAAGGAATTTCTATGGAGAACAATGTAATTAGTATCACCGACCGGCGATATGGGGCGAGGATGTTTCGCTTGGAAGGCTCCCCAAAATGGGCGGGAGTGTCAATCGGCGTCAGGGATGGCGGGGATTTTGTCAGGGAAGCTTGACGGTTTGTGGCGCTTGACTGCCTTTTTCGCGAAAGGAGCTGTTGGTAATGCTCCGGCATATCACTCAATCAGGGTTTGTTGATCATTCCGGAGGATCGCAGGCGGGGGAGTTTGATGAGGGGTGATTTCCGCTCCCCGCCCCTTGCCTGATCCGCCGCGGTGGTGCAGGCTGCGGGGAGAAAACATGCCTGCAAACTCCTTCCATCCCTTTTCCGGCGAGCATTATGTGACCCTCGCCATCGGCTTCGCGGTGATCGCGGGGCTGCTCGTTTTCGCGAGGAGATCGGCGGGAAACGCGCGGGCGGTGACGGCGCTGCTGGCTTTCCTGAACCTGACGGCCTACCCCTTCGCCCTCTTCGCGTGGCGGGATCATCCCTACTCGATGGACAATGTGCTGCCGTTCCACCTCTGCGATCTCGCGGCCATCGTGGCGGGATTCGCGCTCTACACGCGGCGGCCGATGCTGCTGACGCTGACCTATTTCTGTGGCATCGCGGCGACGACGCAGGCGCTGCTGACCCCGGCGATCACGGTCGGCCCGCCGCACCTGCCGTTCGTGCATTTCTTCGTGCAGCACTTCGCGATCGTGGCGGCTTCGCTGCACATCCCGCTCGTCCTCGGCTGGCGGCCGGAGATGCCGTGGTGGAAGTCCCCGCTGAAAGTGTTCGGGATTTCCGTGGCCTATCAGGGGACGGCGCTGCTGATCAACATGGTGCTGGGGACGAATTTCGCCTTCGCCTCGCGCCCGCCGGACAACCCGTCGCTGATCGACCACCTCGGGCCTTGGCCGCTTTACCTGTTCGCGATGCAGGGGATCGCGCTTACGCTTTACCTTCTGCTCGCGCTTCCTTTCCAACGCCGCTCACCATGAAAAAGAACCCACCGTTAGTACTCGCCGCACTGCTTGCCTCCACGCTCGTTGCCTCCGCGATAACCGATGAGAAAACCGAGGGCACGGCGAACCCGGTTCCCATCCCATCGCTGGAGGAGGAAAAAGCCATCCTCGCCACGATCAAGGCTCCCGAGGGAATGGTGACGAAACTTTTCGCGCGGGAGCCGGACGTGCAGACACCGACCGCGATCACCTTCGACGAACAGAACCGCCTCTACATCGCGGAGACACACCGCTTCGGCCGCGGGATCGAGGACAACCGCAGAAATCCCTGGGTGGCGGACGATTACCAGCTCACCTCCACCGCCGGGCGGCTGGAGATGTATGAGAAATTCTCGGACAAGAAGCCGATGTCCTATTACACCGAGCATTCGGAAAAGATCCGCGTGATCGAGGATCGCGACGGGGACGGGAAGTGCGACCACGCCACCATTTTCGCCGACGGCTTCAACGATCCTCTCGATGGCACCGCCGCCGGTGTGATGGCGCTGGAGGGGAAAATCTACTTCGCATGCATCCCCCACGTATGGATGCTGGAGGATAAGGACGGCGATCTCGTTGCGGAGAAACGCGAGTCGCTCCAGGAAGGCTACGGCATTTCCGTGAGCCTCAGCGGGCACGACCTCAACGGCTTCGTGCTCGGGCCCGACAACCGGATCTGGTTCACCATCGGCGACCGCGGCTACAACCTGAAGACGAAGGAAGGTCGCCATCTCTACAGCCAATACGAGGGCGCGGTGTTCCGCATGGAGCGCGACGGCAGCAACCTTGAGGTGGTGCACACCGGTTTGCGGAATCCCAAGGAGATTGCCTTCGACCGCTACGGCAACCTGTTTTCCGTGGATAACGAAGCGGACATGCAGGATATGGCGCGCGTCGTCGCTGTGGTGGAAGGTGCCTACTCCGGCTGGCAACGCGGCCACCAGGCGTTCCAGAAATTCACCAACCTCATCTACGGCACCCGCCGCCACGACACGAACTGGATGCGGGAACGCCACTGGGACATGGACAGCCCGCTGCGCCCGCGCGCTATCCTCGCCCCTGCAGGCTGGGTCAGCAAAGGCCCCTCCGGCCTCGCCTACAACCCCGGCACCGGCCTCTCGGAGAAATGGGACAACCACTTTTTCGTCTGCGATTTTGTCGGTGCGAACAGCGCGGTGATCGGTTTCCGCATGGAGCCGAACGGCGCGGGCTTCAAGGTCGAGCGGAAGGAGAATTTCGTTTCCGGTATGCTCTGCACGGACGTCGAGTTCGGCTACGACAGCAAGGCTTACGTCTCGGAATACGTCGGAAGCTGGACCACCTTTGAAAAAGGCAACATCTTCACCTTCGAGGATCCCAAGGAAACGGCGAAGCCGGAGACCCGAGAGGTGCGCACGCTCTTTGCAAAGGGCATCAATCAGATGAAGCCCCAGGAACTCGCGAAACTTCTCCGCCATCCCGACATGCGGGTGCGGCTCCGGGCGCAGATCGCGCTCGCGGAAAACACCGCGAACCGCGAGATCCTGATCGCGGCGACAAGATCTGCGGAGCCGGTCACCACCCGTCTGCACGGCGTCTGGGGGCTGGGGAATCTCGCCCGCTTGAAAAAGGACGGCGAGTCCTCGAAGCAGCTTGTCCTGCTGCTTTCCGACAGCGAAGCGAAAGTCCGCGGCCAGGCGGTGCAAGCCCTCGGCGACGCGGGCCACAAGTCGGGGCTGCATGCCGCCACAGCGCTCCTCACCGATTCCGACCTGCGGACGCGAATGCTTGCCGCCATCGCCACAGGCAAGCTCGGTGGCAAAGGGCAGGTGCCCACTCTGATGGCTCTCGTCGAGGAGAACGACGACAAGGACGAATACGTCCGGCATGGCGCGATCCAGGGTATGATCCTGATCGGTGACGCCGATGCCGTCTTCGCTTTCGCCGGCCACAAATCCCCCGCCGTACGCCGCGCGGTGGTGCTCGCGCTCCGCCGCTTCAAGGACGCGCGCATCGGCACTTTCCTGAAGGACTCCGATCTCGCCATCGCGGTTGAGGCCGTGCAGGCGATCAACGATGACATGATCGAGGGAGCGCGTGGAGACCTCGCCGCCGCCACCCACCTGTTAGGAAAATCGACATGGGCCGTCGATCTCCGCATCCTCAACGCGATGATCCGCGCGGGAGGTGACGAAAACGTCCGCCGCCTGATTGCGGTGGCCGCCGATGCATCCTTTTCCGACGACGCGCGCACGGAGGCGCTCTGGCTCGTCGGTCGCTTCGACAAGCACCCGCCCACCGATCCCACCACGGGGATGTATCGTCCGATCACGGAAGAGAGGAGCATCGGAAAAATGATCTCCGAGATCCGCGTTGCGCTGGAGATGTTGCTGAACTCCGCCACGGGAAATCTGCTCGTGGAGGCGATGGGGCTTGCGGGGAAATTTGATGTGAAAATCCCAAGGGAGGCACTGGTCAAGCAGCTGACCGGAGCGAAGAATCCAACCGACCTGCGCCTCGCCGCGCTCAAGCGCTTGGAAAGCGAAGTGACCGGAGATTTTCCCGAATTGCTGGAGGAACTCACGGCGGATGCCGACCCGCGCGTACGCGGCGCGGCGTTGGAATCCCTGGGCAGGTTGTCGCCGGATCTCGCTTTCGCGGTCATCACCGAAATCCTTTCCACCGGCAAGCCGGATGACCAGCAGCGCGCCATCGCCCTGCTCGCAGCTCTCAAGCATCCCAAGTCATCTGCCACCCTTTTGGATCTGACAAAAAATCTCTCCGCCCAGGCCGCCGCCGTGCGACTCGATATCCTCAATGCCGCCGGGAAACGGCCTGAACCCGAGTTCAAATCCGCGCTCGCGGAATACGAAGCGACCCTCGACAAAAACGATCCCCTCGCCGCCTTCCACGTCGCCCGTGAAGGCGGCAATGCGGACAACGGCCGCAAGATTTTTTACAACAGCGGCGCGGCGAACTGCATCCAGTGCCACAAGATCGGCGAGCGCGCGGGCGGCGAGGCCGGCCCCAAGCTCGACGGCATGGGCACGCGCCAGGACGCGGCGTATATCCTCGAATCCATCGTCAACCCCAGCGCGAAACTCACTCCCGGCTACTCTCCGATCGCCGTCACGATGAACGACGGCAGCATCGTCGCCGGTATGCTGATGAAGGATACGGATACCGAGGTTGTGGTCAGGGACATCACCACGAACAAGGAAACCGTCTGCCTGAAATCCGACATCAAGTCCATCCCCCCCGCCATGTCCACCATGCCGCCGATGGGGCTGATCCTCTCAAAAGCGGAGATCCGCGATCTCGTCGCTTTCCTGTCCTCCCTGAAATGAGCGATGCCGTGACTGCGCCGTTCTTTTGGGTTTGTCCTGGAGCTTCATGGAATGCTAAATCCCAGCCAATACCTCACCGAAAACCGTGAGCGTATCATCGAGATCCGCCTCGGTGTGGGCGAGGGAGAGGAAACCGGTTTCGTAAGGGGAAGGGGCGATGTACACGCCCCTTTCCAAACAGCCCCAGAAGAACTTTTTGAAGAGCCCGAGATCCTGCTTCATCACATCGTCCACATTGACGATCTCGCGGTCGGTGAAGAACAGGCAGAACATGGAGCCGACGCGGTTGATGCGGTGGGGGATGCCTTTTTCCGTCATCAGGGTGCGGAGGCCGGTTTCGAAATGGAGGCCGAGCTGGTCGAGGCGGGCGAAGCCATCGGGGGTGCCGTTGGAAAGCTCGCGGAGCTGGGCGAGGCCGGCCGCCATGGCCAGCGGGTTGCCTGAAAGCGTGCCCGCCTGATAGACCGGGCCGATGGGCGCGACCATGTCCATCACATCCGCGCGGCCGCCGAAGGCTCCGACCGGCAGGCCGCCGCCAATCACTTTTCCGAAGCAGGAAAGATCCGGCGTGAGGTTTTCCAAGCCCTGCACGCCCGCCTTGCCTAGGCGGAAGCCGGTCATCACCTCGTCGAAGATCAGCAGTGCGCCGTATTGCTTTGTGATCGATGAAAGCAGGTCGAGGTATCCCGGCTTCGGGAAAACGAGACCGGCGTTGGCGGGGTAGGACTCGACGATGATCGCGGCGATCCGATCCCCCATTTTCTCGAAGAGCTGGGTGAGCGCCTCGGGATCGTTGTAGGAAAGGACGATGGTTTTTTCCGCGAAGGCTTTCGGCACTCCCGCGGAATCCGGCTCGCCGTGTGTGAGCGCGCCGGAACCTGCGGCAACCAGCAGCGAATCACTATGCCCATGGTAGCAACCGTCGAATTTCACGATATAGTCGCGCTTTGTGAAACCGCGCGCCACGCGGATCGCGGACATCGTCGCCTCGGTGCCGGAGGAGGTCATGCGCACTTTTTCGACCGAAGGCACCCATTCGCAGATCATCTTCGCCATATCGACCTCGTAAGGATTCGGGATGCCGAAAGAAATGCCGTCCTTGGCTACTTGGTGGATCGTGTTGGTGATGGCTACGGGCGCGTGGCCGAGGATGTTCGGCCCCCAGGAGCCGATGTAGTCGATGTAGGTCTTGTCATCGATGTCGGTGATGCGGCAACCCTTCGCGCGGCGGACAAAGAACGGCTCGCCGTCGACGTTTTTGAAAGCCCGCACCGGGCTGTTCACGCCTCCCGGGATGTATTGCTTGGCGACGGCGAAAAGTTTGCTGGAGAGATTCGGCACGTAGCGACTATCTGCTCCGATGCCCCGATGCTCAAGGGCGGAGACGGTGGTTTTTTTTGGATGCAAAAGGAAATGGGATCATTCAGGGTTTTGCCGCCCACACCATGAAAGCCATCCTCCTGCTCTTCGCCGCCACACTCACCATTTCCTCCGCCGAGCGGGTGGAGCATCTCGCATGTTACGCGGAATGGAGTGAAGCAGGGCTGACCGTCGGCAACACTCTCGTCGAACGCAAATGGACGATACGCGACGGGCTGATCACGGCGGTTTCTTTCCGCGACAAGGCGAGCGGCACGGAATGGCTGCGCGGCGCCGGGCGGCAACCCGCGCCACATCCAGGCGGGGACTTGGCCGAGAAAAGGGAACTCACTTTCACGACAAGGACTGGAAAAATGAAACCGGTGGAAGAGGAATCGCTGGTGGTGGATCTCGCCGCCTCGGGTGCGAAATCCTCTTTCAAATACCGATTCCAGATTTTCCCGCAATCGGCGGGGGTGTCCGTGCGTTTCACGCCGGAGCAACCCGCAGTTCAGGTGGACGATGATGCGCCCGCCGCGAAAGCCGATGGCATCGAGGGAGCGGCACCTCCGCAACGCCAGCCCGTCAAAGCCATCGAGGCGCTGGAAGACCTGCTGCTTTCCCCGCTCCATTTGCGCTACACTCAGGTGGAGCTAATGGATCAGACCGACATCCACGACGAGCTGGTTTTCGGGCGCGAGTGGCTGCCCTTGCAGGACAACTTCGAGGTGGCGTGCAACGTCTTCCACATCGAGGACACGCTCACAGGCAACGGCCTCGTTTTCCTGAAACTCGCGCCCTTGCCCCATGCCCGTCCGGTGAAATCGCCGTGGGACATCCGAGTTGCGGGACTTGGACGCCGCGTCACATTCGCCGGGCCGGGTTATCCCTGGACGGTGCTGGCCTACTCGGATGGCCGTGCGGGCCGCATCGCCGCGATGCAGGATTACCAGCGCTGCCTGCGGACATACCAACCGGATCGCGACGGCATGTTTCTCAGCAACACATGGGGCGACCGCTCGCGCGACTCCCGGATCAGCGCGGACTTCCTCATGAAAGAGATCGAGGCGGGCGCCCGTCTCGGGGTCGATGTCGTGCAGGCGGACGACGGCTGGCAAAAAGGCCGTACGGGAAATTCCGCGTCAGGCAAGGGCGCGTGGGGGAATTTCCGCGCAGCCGATCCCGAGTTTTGGGAGCCGCATCCCGAGCGTTTCCCGGACGGCCTGAAGCCTCTCGTCGATGCCGCCCGCGCGAAAGGAATGAAGTTCGGATTGTGGTTCGGCCCCGACGCGGAGAACGACATGGCGATGTGGGAACGCGACGCGGAGGTTCTTTTAGGGGCTTTCGGGAAAGAGGGAGTGGAATACGTGAAAATCGATGCCGTGGAGATGAAAAGCCCCGCCGCCGAAGCGAACCTGAACCGCTTTTACGATAGGGTGCTGGAAAAAACCGGGGGGCGCGTGGTCCTCGATGCGGACGCCACCGCCGGCCTGCGCCCGGGTTATTTCGGCACCAACAACGTCGGTCCCGTTTTCCTCGAAAACCGCTACACGGATTGGCGAAATTATTTCCCGCACCACACCTTGCGCAATCTCTGGACGCTCGGCGAGCACGTCGATCCCGTCCGCCTGCGCATGGAGTTTCTCAACAACGCCCGCAACGCGGAAAAATACGAAGGCGATCCGCTCGCGCCCGCCGCCTACCCGCCGGACACGCTTTTCGCCACGGTCATGTTCGCCAGCCCGCTCGGCTGGTTCGAGACATCGAATCTCCCCGAAAGCTATTTCAAGACGATCCCACCCCTGGTCGCCGCATGGAAAAAGGAGCGGGAGGCGATTTTCTCCGGCCACATCATCCCCATCGGCTCAGCGCCGGACGGGGTCGCGTGGACGGGCTTCTCCTCCATCAGCAAAGACCGCAGTAGCGCCCGGTTGGTGGTTTTCCGTGAACTCAATGCGGAGACGACATGGAAAACGGAAATCCCGCTGCTCAAAGCGAAAAACGGAACCGTCACCGTCCTCGGCGGGAAAGGTTCGGCCGCGTTCAAGGAGGGCGTTCTCACCACCGAGATCCCGGAAACCCTTCAATACCTTTTCCTCCGCGTCTCGGCGGAAGAGGAGTGACGCGGGTTCCCGCAGATCACCCCGGTGGCATTTCATGGCTCGGGCGCATCGGCGATTCGAGGGCGCTCGCTTTCCGGACACCAGGCTCCCCATTTTGCCACCCTCCTTCGCCATGATGATGATTGTGTGGGATTTTTTGGTGCAATGCCCCGCGTTTCGTGCCATCCATCCGCGCCACGAGCGACCATGTCCACCGAACTGACCCGCAACTTTTCCATCATCGCCCACATCGATCACGGGAAAACCACGCTCTCGGATCGCCTTATGGAGATGACCAGCACGGTGACGATGCGCGAGACATCCGCCCAGCAGCTCGACTCGATGGATCTGGAGCGGGAAAAGGGGATTACGATCAAATCGCACCCGGTGGCGATGCTTTACAAGGCGAAGGACGGCAAAACCTACAAGCTGAACCTGCTCGATACGCCGGGGCACGTGGATTTCTCCTACGAGGTTTCCCGCGCGCTGGCTGCCTGCGAGGGCGCGATCCTGATGGTCGATGCCGCGCAGGGCGTGGAGGCGCAGACGGTCGCGAACCTTCACCTCGCCGAGCAGCAGAACCTCAAGATCATCCCCGTCCTCAACAAGATCGACCTCCCCGCCGCCGACGTGCCGAAGTGCAAGAAGCAGCTTGAGGAGATCCTTTGCATCCCGGCCGAGGACTGCATCCCCGCCTCCGCGAAGGCCGGCATCGGCATCGAGGAAATCCTGGAAGCCATCATCGCCCGCGTGCCCGCCCCGGTGGAGAACCCCGACAAGCTCCTGCGCGCCACCGTTTTCGACTCCCTCTACGACACGTACCGCGGCGTGGTCTCCTACGTCCGCGTGTTTTCCGGCACGATCAAGCGCGGCCAGCGGGTGAAACTTTTTGCCACCGACAAGACCTACGAGATCAAGGAAGTCGGCGTGTTCACCCCGAAAATGAGCGTCCGCGACGTCCTTAGTGCGGGCGACGTGGGATACGTGATCGCGAACATGAAATCCGCCAGCGAGGTGAAGATCGGCGACACGATGACCGATTCCACGCATCCCTGCCCGGAGGCCTTGCCCGGCTACAAGGAAATCCAGCCCATGGTTTTCTCCGGCATTTACCCGGTGGATTCCTCCGACTACGAGGCGCTGAAAATGGCGATGGGCAAACTCCAGATCAACGACCCCGCCTTCACTTTCTCGCAGGAGAGTTCCACCGCGCTGGGCTTCGGTTTCCGCTGCGGATTCCTCGGCCTGCTGCACATGGAGATCATCCAGGAAAGGCTGCGGCGCGAATTCGACATGGATGTGATCTCCACCTATCCCTCCGTGATCTATCACGTCGATCTCACGGATGGTACGGAAGTCATCGTAGATAATCCGACCCTTTTCCCCGAGACCCAGGTGATCCAGGAGATCCGCGAGCCGATCGTGAACGTGTACATCATGGTGCCCGGCGAATACATCGGCGACATGATGCAGCTCGTGCTGGAGAAACGCGGCGAGGTGACGAACACGGAAACCATCGACGACACGCGCGTGATGCTTTCCTGCGTGCTGCCGCTTTCGGAGATCCTAGTCGATTTCAACGACAAGCTGAAATCCCAGACCAAGGGCTACGGCTCGATGGATTACGAGCATGCCGGCTACCGCGAGGCGAAGATGGTGAAGATGGACATGCTCATCGCCGGGGATCCGGTGGAGGCGTTCTCGACCATCGTCCACCGCGACAAGGCGGAGGGCTACGGCCGCAAGCTCGCCGAGCGCCTCAAGGAAGTGATTCCCTCGCACCTTTTCGTCGTCGCCATCCAGGCGGCGGTGGGCGGGAAAATCGTCGCCCGCGAATCCATCTCCGCGATGCGGAAAAACGTCACCGCGAAATGCTACGGCGGCGACATCTCCCGGAAGCGCAAGCTGCTGGAGAAGCAGAAAGAGGGTAAGAAAAAGATGAAGATGTTCGGCAAGGTGAACATTCCGCAGGACGCCTTCATCAAGGTGCTGAAGAGCGGGGATTGAGGATCAGGGCAGAACCTCCAGCCCTTCGGCCTCCGCGGCGGATCGCTGGCGTGAATCGAAGCTTAGAAATGTTTCTGCGCCGAGGATCAGGGCCGCCGCGACGTGCATGAGATCCAAGCTGCGCGTTCCGAGGGTGGAAGAATGGGCATCCGAAAGGCGGGCGCACGCGGAGTAGAGTTTGGAGGATGGAACGGGCATCGCCCTGAAAATGCCGGCTTCCAGGTCCGATTCGAAACGCTTTAAGATGATCGTGCGTGCATCCTCGGTGGTTTCTTTCCGGAAGACCGCGAGGTTCGTCGCGTTGCGGAATTCCAGCACGGAAAGCTCAGAAAGCAGGATCGGAGCTTCCACGTTACGGATCGCTGAATTTGCATCCGCGCTGGTGCTTTCCTCCTTGTAGAGGCTGACGATGAAACCGGTGTCAGCGTAAGCGCTCATCGGTCGCTGCGGTCGTAGTCGATGATGGATTGCATCGAGTCGGAGACTTTCTCATTCGGGAAATCCTGCCGCATCCTTGCGAGGAAATCGGGCATGACTACCTCCCGCACCGGCGTCTCGGTGATTGGCGCGAGCCGCGCGAACGGCTTCCCGCTTCGGGTGATTTCCACGCTCTCGCCCTCCTCGATCCAGCGGGCGACGAGGGGAAATTGGTTACGGAGATCGCGGACGGTCGCGGTTTTCATTGTGAGACAAGAATGTCTCACAGCCTGGATTTGTCAAGCTCCCGGACGCTGGTTTGCGTTGACCCGTCGGGCGGGAGCTTGGAGTTTCAGCCATGCCCGAGCTGCCTGAAGTAGAGACGACGCGTCGGGGGATTTCCCCGCATGTGGTAGGGCGGCGGATCAGCGAGGTGATCATCCGGCGCTACGATCTTCGGCAGCCGGTTTCGCCGGGACTGGCGGGCTTCGAGGGCGCGGTGTTCGTAGTGGTGAAGCGGCGGTCGAAGTATCTGCTTTTGGAAACGGATCGCGGCGAGGCGGTGATCATCCATCTCGGGATGTCGGGTAGTTTGCGGGTGATCCCGGCGGGGGAGGATTGGAAAAAGCACGACCACATCGGCATCACCGTGGCGGGCGGGATGCAGTTGCGTTACCACGATCCGCGCCGCTTCGGACTGGCGCTGGTTTGTCCCATCTCGGAGCTGGACTCGCATCCGCTCCTGAAAGACCTTGGCCCAGAGCCGCTGGGGCAGGAGTTCACCGCGGAGGGTTTGCGCGTTGCGCTTCGCCAAAAGACGATTCCGATCAAGGTGGCGATCATGGACGCGAAGGTGGTGGTCGGCGTGGGAAACATCTACGCCTCGGAAAGCCTGTTCCGCGCCCGCATCCATCCGATGCTGCCTGCGAACAAGCTCACGAAACCCAAGGCCGCGCGCCTCGTTACTGCGATCAAGGAGGTGCTCGCGGAATCCATCGAGCAGGGCGGCACCACGCTCCGCGATTTCCTGAAATCCGACGGCGAGCCTGGGTATTTCAAGCAGCGGCTCTTCGTGTATGACAGGAAAGGGGAGCCGTGCCGGGTGTGCGGGACGCCGATTTCGCACACCGTCCTCGGGCAGCGGGCGACTTATTGGTGTGGGGTGTGTCAGAAGAAATAGGAGGGACAGGATGTCCCTCCGACGGACTGGGACTGCAAGTCCCAGCCACGGTCATTTCTTCTTCGCCTGGCCCATGGCCTGGGTGAACCAGTCGTTGCCGGCGGGTTGCGGGCGGTCGTTCTGCTGGCGCGGGCGGCGGTCGTTTCCGGGCGGGCCGGGGGCGCGGCGGGCTTCGGGTTCGGGCTTGGATTTCATGGAGAGGGCGATCCGGTTGCGGGGGAGATCGACTTCCATGACGGTGACCTGCACGCGCTGGCCGACTTTCACGACCTCGCTGGCATCGCGCACAAAGTGATCCGCGAGGTGGCTGACGTGGACGAGGCCATCCTGATGCACGCCGACATCCACGAAGGCGCCAAAGGCGGTGACGTTGGTCACGACGCCCGGCAGTTTCATGCCGACTGTTAGATCGGCAGGTTTTTCCACGCCCTCGGCGAAATCGAAGGACTCGAAGGCTTTGCGGGGGTCGCGGCCGGGCTTGGAAAGCTCGTCGATGATGTCGCGCAAAGTGGGTAGGCCGACCTCGGCGCTCACGTATTTCTGGAGGTCGATTTTTTTCCGCAGGGCTTCGTCGCGCAGGAGGTCGACGACTCCGCAGCCGGTGTCGGCGGCCATTTTCTCGACGAGCGGGTAGCGCTCCGGGTGAACGGCGGAGGCGTCAAGCGGGTTGGCGGCATCGCGGATGCGGAGGAAACCGGCGGCCTGCTCGAAGGCTTTTTCGCCGAGGCGGGGGACTTCCCGGAGCTGGGCGCGGGAGGTGAAGCCGCCGTTGCCGGTGCGGAAGGCGATGATGTTTTCCGCAAGCGAGGAGCTCAGGCCGGAGACGTAGGCGAGGAGCTGCTTGGAGGCCGTGTTTAGCTCGACGCCGACGGCATTCACGCAGCTCTCGACGGTGTCATCGAGGGAGGTTTTCAAAGCGCGCTGATCGACATCGTGCTGGTATTGGCCGACGCCGATCGCCTTGGGGTCGAGCTTAACCAGCTCCGCGAGCGGATCCATGAGGCGGCGGCCGATGGAAACGGCGCCGCGCACGGTGACGTCCTCGTTGGGGAATTCCTCGCGAGCGGCCTCGGAGGCGGAGTAGATCGAAGCACCGCTTTCGTTCACCATCACGATCTGGATGGAGGCGGGCAGCTTGAGTTTTTTCACAAAGGCCTCGGTCTCGCGGGAAGCGGTGCCGTTGCCGATCGCGATGGCCTCGATGTTGTGCTTTTTGATGAGTCCGGCGATTTCCACAGCGGCTTCGTATGCCTGGCTTTGCGAGCCTGCGGTGCAGTGCAGGACGGTGTGGTGGAGGAGGCGGCCCTGGGCGTCGAGCACAACGGTCTTGCAGCCGGTGCGGAAACCGGGGTCGATGGCGAGGGTGCGCTTGCGGCCGAGGGGTGAAGCTAGCATGAGTTCCCGCAGGTTTTCCGCGAAGACGCGGATGGCGGTCTCATCGGCGCGCTTTTTGCCGAGCAGGCGCATTTCCGTTTCCATGGAGGGCATGAGCAGGCGCTTGCAGCCGTCCTCGGTGGCGAGGCGGACTTGCTCGGCGCAGGCGCCTTTCCCGGTGATCCATGTTTCTACTGCGATCCTAGTAACCCGCTCCAGCGGAACCTCGATGCGCATGAACAGGAACGCCTCCTTCTCGCCGCGGCGGATTGCGAGCATGCGGTGCGAGGGGATGGTCTTGAACGGCTCGGCCCACTCGAAGTAGTCGCGGTATTTCGCGGCGTCGGCTTCGGTTTCCTTGCCATACATGATCCTGGAGGAAACGGTGGCCTCCTCCTCGTAAATCTTGCGGACCTGGCCGCGCAGGCTGGCATCGTCGGAAACGCGCTCGGCGAGGATGTCGCGGGCACCGGCGAGAGCGGCTTCGGCATCGGGGACGCTTTTTTCGGCGTCGATGTATTTCGCGGCTTCCTCGGTGGGGTCGGCGTTCTGGTTCTCGAAAAGGAAATCGGCGAGGGGGGTGAGCCCGCGCTCGGCGGCCATGGAGGCTCGGGTCTGGCGCTTCGGGCGGAACGGCGCGAACAGATCCTCCAGCGTGCTGAGCGTGAGGGCTGCTAGGATTTTCGATTTCAGCTCCGGGCTGAGAAGCTGGCGCTCATCGAGGGATTTCAGGATGGTGGAGCGGCGGGAATCGAGCTCGGCGAGTTGGAGCATGCGGTCGCGGATCGCCTGGATCTGGACTTCATCGAGCATGCCGGTGGCTTCTTTCCGGTAGCGGGAAATGAAAGGGATGGTCGCGCCCTCGGCGAGGAGCTTGGCGGTCGCGGCGACGGAGGCGGGCCGGATGCCGGTTTCGCGGGCGATGAGGTCGAGGTGGGCTTGGGAGGAGGAGGATGGTGCGGGTTCGGACATGGGAAAGGGGGCGGGGTTTTATGTCCGGCGCGGGTGGCGATGCAAGCGGCTTGCGGGATTCGGCGGTTGAACTGGGGAATTCTTTAATCTAAGGTTACCTCATGTTGAAACTTGACAGGATCACCAGCGATCCCGATCTGATGAACGGACATCCGTGCATCCGTGGTTTGCGTCTTACCGTCCGCCGAGTGGTGGAGATCGCGGCGCTCTATCCCGACCGCTCGGAGCGACTCGCCGAGTTCCCGGAAATCGAGGACGAGGATGTCCGCCAGGCTCTGCGTTACGCGGCGCTCCAGTTGCCGGATGGAATCTCACCGCTGGATGCTAATGCGCTGGTTGCTTGACCAAGGACTGCCGCGCGGAGCCTCCGCCGCTCTCTCCGCCCTCGGCCATGACGCGATCCATACCGGCGAACTTGGAATGTCCTCCGCTCCGGATATCGAGATCCTCAGCTACGGGAAAATGGATGAGCGCGTGATCGTGACGCTGGATTCGGATTTTCATGCCTTGCTCGCGGCATCGGGAGAGAACAAACCTTCTATGCTCCGAATCAGGGAGGAGGGCTTGAAAGCAATTCCTTTGGCCGCCCTAATCAACGGCATTGCGCTTCGGTTTGGAGATGCGCTGCTGGAAGGCTGTGTGATGAGCTACCACGAAGGGAAGGTTCGTCACCGCTCGCTGCCTTTGGTTTGAGCGCCACGCTTCACCCCAGCCATTTCCTCACCGTCGCGAGATCATTCCTCATCGCCTCGACCGTCTTCGCCACGTCCCCGCCACTCACATACTCAATGTGGATCGAGATGGGGACATCCGGCGGCAGTTTGCTGACAAGCTTTCCGGATTTCGGGTTCACGACGCCCTCGCCGATGGGGCAGGGGTTCCAGGTTTTTCCTTCGAGGCGGTAGTCTTTATAATATAATGCGCCGATGTGGGGGAGGGCGCGGTGGAAATTCATTTCCCAAGCGTTCGCTCCCTCGACGGTGGCGTGCGCGAAATCGAAGGCCATACCGAGGTGTTTCACATCGATCCCCTCCAGCATCCCGACCATGTCCCATATCGGGCCGCCGACGAAATTGTTGCCGCGGTGGTTCTGGTAAAGGCCTTGCACGCCGATTTCCGCGTTCATCGCCGCGAGATCGGTGAGCTGTGCTTTGAAATTCGCAATCTGCGGGACGATCGGGTTGGAAAGGTCGTATTTCAGGTGCTCCAGCCGGTAGCGCGTGATCCCCGCCGCCTTTGCAGCGCGGAGCTGGGTTTCCGCCAGCTTGTCGGCGCGTCTGATGCTGGAGGCCATGACGATCACCTTAAGGTTCTGTTTCGCCAGCGCCGCGACGAAGGCGGGCAGTTTCTCCGCCATTTCCTCCGGCTGGAAGTGGCCGCCTTTGCGCAACGGAGCCTCCAGCCCCGCGACACCGAGCGGCGCGATGGCCTCCGCGAGCTCGTCGAAGCTCAGTTTCTCAAGAAACTTCGTGAAAACGGCGATCTCGCGGCCATCCGTTTCCTCGGCGGCGGCCAGTTTCCCGCACACCAGCGTCCCCAATCCGGCCAGCGCGGCCTTTCCCACAAATGCTCTGCGATTCACCCGGCCAGCCTATCGAACCGCATCCGTATGTCAAAGACGCAACGAAATCCCCGTGTTGTCCGGAAAATCCGTATTTTCGGGACGAGCGGGCTGCGAAATACTGACACTTCGCGGAAATCACCCAATCTTTCGCATTGCCATTCCCGGTAAATCACCCATGTTGCGCGCCCCAACCCCGATTTTTTATGAGCAAGCAACAACTCGACGGCGCACAAGCCCTCATCACGACGCTCGATGATCTCGGGATCGAATACATCTTCGGTTACTCCGGCGGTGCGGCGATCCCCATCTTCGACGCCCTCGAAACGGTGAAGACGAAGATGAAATTCATCCTCGTCCGCCACGAGCAGGGAGCCGTCCACATGGCAGACGGATATGCCCGTGCCACCGGTAGGCCTGCCGCCGTGCTCGTCACTTCCGGCCCCGGCGCCGGCAACACTGTCACCGGCCTGATGACCGCGATGATGGATTCCGTGCCGATGATCGTGCTCTGTGGGCAGCAGGTGACATGGATGCTTGGAAAGGACGCTTTCCAGGAGGCCGACATCTTCGGCATCACCATTCCCGTGGTGAAGCACAACTACCTCGTCAGGAAATCCAACGATCTGCCCCGCGTCGCCCGCGAAGCCTACCACATCGCCACCACCGGCCGCCCCGGCCCCGTGCTCATCGATATCCCGAAAGACATTTCCCAAGGCCCGTTCACCGGCGACCTGAACCCGCCATTCGACCTTCCCGGTTACAATCCGGAGTCCGCCTTCGAGATTGATGAGGCGGCGGTGCAAACGGCTGCGGATATGATCGCGCAGGCGCAGCGCCCCGTGATCCTGGCCGGTCAGGGCGCGATGATTTCCCGCGCTGACAAGGAGCTGATGCACCTCGCCGAGTCCCTCGGTTGCCCGGTCACCTCGACGCTTCTCGGCAAGGGTGTTTTCCCGGAAACGCACGCGCTCTCGCTCGGCATGCTAGGCATGCACGGCACCGCCTACGCGAACAAGGCGATGGTCGAGTGCGACCTGCTCATCAATGTCGGCTCACGTTTCGACGACCGCATCATCGGCCAGCCTCATCGATTCTGTGCCACGGCGAAGATCATCCATATCGATATCGACCATGCCGAGATGGACAAGATGATCCGCCCGCACGTGCAGATCGTCGGCGACGCGAAGACTGCGCTGGCCGCTCTTAACAAGCACGTGAAGCCGCTGCCCACCACCGAGTGGCTCGCCAAGCTCGACGGCTATAAGAAGAAATTCCCGCTCTCCTACAAGAAGCAGGGCGGCCTGCGCATGCAGCAGGTCATCGACGAGCTTTACGAACTCACCGAGGGCAAGGCCATCGTCTCCACCGACGTGGGCCAGCACCAGATGTGGGCGGCGCAGTTTTACAAGAACCACGAGTCCTATCACTGGCTCTCCTCCGGCGGCGCGGGCACCATGGGCTTCGGTTTCCCGGCGGCCATCGGCGCTCAGTTCGCCTGCCCGGACAAGATGGTGATCTCGATTTCCGGCGACGGCGGTTTCCAGATGACCCTGTTCGAGCTTTCCACCGCCGCGATCCACAAGCTGCCGATCAAGATCGTCGTGCTTGATAACAAGTATCTCGGCATGGTGCGGCAGTGGCAGGAGTTGTTTTTCGAAAACCGCGAGTCCGGCGTGGATCTGGAGGGCAATCCTGATTTCTGCAAGCTCGCCGCCGCCTACGGCATCCCGAGCGTGAACATCAAGCGCCCCGCCGATGTCACCCGCATGTTGAAAAAAGCCCTCGCCTACAACGACGGCCCTATCCTCATCCACGCAGAGTGCGTGAAGACCGACAACGTGTTCCCCATGATCCCCGCCGGTGCCGCCCTTGAGGACATGCTCACCGAGCCGCCCAAGCACAAGATGGGGAAACCCACCGGCTCCACGTGATACGACCTTAGAGTTTAAAATTTAAGATTTAAAGTTTATGCCCAACGCCACTCCCATTCCCAACGGCCACACCCTTTCCGTCCTCGTCAAGAACGACCCGGGCGTCCTGATGCGCATCTGTCAGGTGTTCTCGCGCCGCGCTTTCAACATCGACTCCCTCGTCGTTTCCCAAGGCCGTGACCCGTCCTTTTCCCGGATGACGATCGGCATCACCGGCGATCCCTCCGGCCTTGAGCAGATCATCAAGCAGGTCGGGAAACTGATCGATGTGATCCATTGCTTCGAGCACACCAGCCACGATTCCGTCACCAAGGAGATGGTTCTCATCAAGATCCTCTGCTCCGCGGACGACCGCTCCGGCGCGCTCCAGATCACCGAGCATTTCGGCGGCAAGACTGTCGATCTCACGCCCACTTCCATGGTCGTGATGATCACCGGCGACAGCCCGAAAATCGATGCCGCCGTGACCATGTTCTCCCAATACGAGATCATCGAGACCGTCCGCACCGGCAAGGTCGTCATGGCCCGCGGCGAGCAGCCGACGTAACCCTCATGCCGTCCTGAACGTGATCATCACCGCCATTGGCGGCGAGGCGAGTCCGGCGGGTGCGGAGCGTTTCTCACGCGATGTCCTCACCAAACGCGCCGCCTTGATCCGCAAGCTCGCCGATTCCGAGAAGGTGATCCTCGCGGATGTCTCCGCAGCCTGGCTGGCGGAGCTCGCGAAAGGCACGCCTCAAGCGGAGCTGCTCAGCCAAGTGAACCACCCGAACCTCCGCGGCCACCAGCTCGCGGCGGATGTGATCATCAAGGCGCTCGCCGAAGCGGGGTTGTGAATTTTCACGCCGATACCTGCGCGATCCAGTTACTAAGGTTGTAGTAAGTCGTGATGCGGCTGATTTTCCCGCCGGTGACGGTGAAAAAGGCGCCGGCGGGGAGCTTGTAGGTCTGGCCGTTCGCCTCCGGGAGTCCGGCATCGGTGGCTAGGTATTCGCCGCAGACGGTGAACTCGGCGGCGGCGCGGTTGGTGTCGGCGGTGCGGAAGACGACGATGTCCTCCAGCCTTTCGCGATAACAGCGGGTCATGTGGGCGTTGAACTCCGCGAAGGCTTCCTTGCCTGTGCGGATGCCGCTTTCGTTGACGTGGTGGGCGATGTCCTCGGAAACGAGGCCGAGCATGGCGTCGGTGTGTCCCAGGTTGAAGGCGGCTAGGTAAGCTTCTACGGTTTCCGTGGCGGTCATGCGCCCGAGTTCACGGTTGCGGGGATTTTTTGTCAACCGCGCGGCTGCTTCCTGAGTTGCTCGGAAACGCTGTCCGCGACCTTTCCGGCGAGATAGGCATAACCCCCGGGCGTATAGTGAATATCGCCCTTTTTCATGGCGATCCCGGGCAGTTTCCCCAGGGCGTGGGCGTGGAGGTCGTTGGTGGCGATGCCGTGCTTCGCCATGATCTCGGCGGCGATGCGGTTGTAGGTGATCTCGTCGCCGGGGCGGCGGTCGGGTTCCCCTTCGGGCACGGGGGTGGTCGTGCACCAGATGAGATCCGCGCCGGTTTCCTTGAGGCGGGCGACGATCCTTTCCAGGTTTCGGCGGTATTGCCCGGGCGGGATGCTGAGCGTTCGGCCGTCCTTGTCACAGCGGCTCCGCTCTTTCGGGGTCGGCTGTCGGCGGTAGATGTCCCACAAACCCCAGTTGAAATGGATCACGTCCCATTTCCCGTCGCCGAGCCAGGTATCGAGGTGCTTCAGTCCGAAATCGGAGGATTGCCCGTTGCTGCGGATATGGCACACATCCGCCTCGCCCTTCAGGTTTTTTCGCACCTTTTCGGCATAGTGGATTGAGATGGAATCGCCGATGAGCAGGACGTTGGGCAGCGCGGGAGCGTCCTTCGGCATCACGAAGGCGGCGGGGGCGTGGATCACCGATGGATCGGCCACCGGGGAGCAGCTGGGGGCGAGAAATGTCGCCGTCAGAAATAGGGCGCCGAGGATAGGCCGTGTCATCTGGGCGAAACATGACCCCGTCATGTGCGATACGGCAAGACGGATGGGCGGTTTTGGTTCGACAAGCCCTGTATGGCACGGAACGCTCGAACTCATGAAAAAACTCCTGATCGCGTATCTGCTCCTCATGGCTGCGGGCATGCCTTGCTTTTCCGCCGAGGCCGCCAAGCCGAACGTGATCCTGATCATTTCCGATGACCAGGGATTCAACGACTACGGCTTCATGGGCCATGAAATCGTGAAGACCCCGAACCTCGACCGCATGGCCTCGGAAGGACTTCTCTACACGCGCGGTTATGTGATGCCTCTCTGCTCCCCTTCGCTGGCATGTTTGCTCACCGGAAAAATGCCAAGCGCGAACGGGATCACCGGCAACGACCTTTCCGACGGGCGCTCGAAGCCCGGCCAGCGCGAGGCGCTCCGTCAGCAATTGCTGGGAAATTCCCTCACGCTGCCCAAGGCCGTGACCGAGGCCGGATACCTCACTTTCCAAACCGGCAAGATCTGGAACGGAACCTTCCAGCAGATGGGCTTCACCCATGGTATGACCGATACCCCAGGACGCCACGGCGATGCAGGTCTGGAGATCGGGCGCAAGGGCATGAAGCCGATCTTCGATTTCATCGACACCGCGAAGGCGGAGAAGAAACCGTTCTTCATCTGGCACGCGCCGTACCTGCCCCACACCCCGCACAATCCGCCGGAGCGTCTGCTGAAAAAATACCGTGGCAAAGGGCCAACCAAGGAGGCGGAGCTTTACCATGCGATGGTCGATTGGCTCGACGAGACCACCGGCGAGATGGACGCGTATCTGGAAAAGAACGGCCTCAAGGAAAACACCGTGATCCTCTACCTCGCCGACAACGGCTGGGACGCCGCCCACGCCCAGAAGCGCGACCGCGCGAAGCTTTCCCCCTACGAACTCGGAATCCGCACGCCGATGTTCGTCCGCTGGCCCGGCAAGGTGGAACCCGCCCGCGACGATGAGACGCTCGCGCATGTGATTGATTTCGCGCCGACCATCCTGGGCATCACCGGCGCGAAAAATCCCGGCGACCTCCCCGGACTCGATCTCACCGACCGCGCAGCGATGAAAGCGCGCAAAACCGTTTTCGTGGAGTCCTACACCCACGACATCGCCGACCTCGCCGATCCCGCGAAAAGCCGCATCACCGATGTGGTGATCGATGGCTGGTGGAAGCTCATGGTCCCCGGCGCCGCCAAGCCCGACCGCCCTTTCTCCGGCGCACCGACGACCCCGGTGCTCTACGATCTGAAATCCGATCCGCTTGAGAAAACCGATGTATCGAAGGAGCATCCGGAAGAGGCGGCGCGGCTCAAGGCTCTGCTCGACGCGGCCCGGAAATAATCCCCACCCATTCCCGCCATAAAACCCATCATCGCGCTATCGCTCGCCGTCACACTCCATGCCGCACCGGTGAAACTGTTCGAGGTGACGCCACCGTCACCCTGGCATCCTCGTCCCGATCATCCGAACGGGCTTTACTGATCCCGAGTTCGGAAGTTCGTTTCGCATCCTGGCACCCTTTTTCTGAAAACTCGGGTGAAAGGCGCGCGGAACCCCTCCCGTAACTGAGGTCACATGCGCCGGAAGGCATGACGCCCGATCGCACATGTGATGCTTAGGAAGACATGAATACCACCCCCCCACCTACATGAACACCATACCACATAACATAGCCCTGCCCGACGTCGCCACGGTTCCCCCGGAGCTGACAATGGGCGACAATTGGGACACTCGGGCCGTTTCCGACCTGATCCGATCAAAGAGCGCCAACGGGGAAACCCCGTCGTTCCTCTTCCTCGGCGCGAAGGAATCCAACCTGCTGCGTTCCCACCTCGCCGGAGCCTTCGGGGCCGAGGCAGTCAGCACCCTCCACGGCACCTATTACATGGGTCTCGAGGTGGTTACCATCGATTGCGAATCCTTCGTCTTCACAGGCGGACGCAAGACCATCCGCACCCTCCAGGACCCCATCTCACGCCGCCCCGAATGGCGCGATCGCGAGACAGAAGGCCTCTGGCAACTGCGGCTCTGATAAAGGAACACCCGCAGGAACGACCCGCCATTGGTGCGGCATCGGCAGAAACCCCAGCGCGTCTGCCGATACCGCCTCAACCCGGAGGGAAAATTTCCGGACGGATTTCTATCAGCCAAACGGAGGGCGGGGCGGAAACGTCCCGCCCTTTTTCATCCGCCCGGCACCGGTCCGATGGTGCCTCCCTCCACGAATTCAGCGCGGATCAAAGTCTCGCGGCGATCTTCCTTGCCGTTCGCCACATTGTCCGCCCACCGTACCATCCGGGGAACCCACCGCCGGGTGTCGCTGCGGATGTGGGAAACCTCCGGATCGAACCACCGGTATGCCGGATGATCATCCAGCGAGACCAGCGAAACATCGCGCGGTACAACCAGCTGATTTCTCAGCAAATACTGCTGCGTGGCGAAAAACAAGGCCGGTTCGCTCAGGAAAATCGCGGTGGGCGGCGAGTGCCGGAAGAGCGAGTCCAGCCCCCTGCGCAAGCCCTCTGCGTTATCCTCCCAATCCGGCAGGTTATACGCACCTGTCTCGATCCCTAGGTTTCCCAACTCTTCGAGAAACCGTCGTTCTAACAAGCCCGGGTTGGGCTTGCGGCGCTCCTCGCGCACCAGCATCACGATGCGGCGGTGACCGAGATCCACCAGCCGGCGCAATGCTTCCGCCACAGCCGGCGATTTCAAGGTGGCGAGACTCGCTATCGGTAATTGGAACTGTCGCCCGAACATGGCGAACGCGGGTACGGATCGCGCGGCAAACCATTCCAGCACCGGCCGCGACCCTGCCTGCACAATCCAAGCATCCCCGTCGTTCATTTCCACCATCCGCGCCACCCTCTTCACGTCGAAATGCAGACCCGACAACGTCTTCGCTGCATAGGCTACATGGTGCCCGTGTTCCTTGAGCCGGAAGGCAAGCTGCACGATATGCTCGCTATGCATGTCGCTTTCCTCGTAAAGCAGGATGCGGATGCGCAATCCGGACTTCTTTCCGGCACCCGCCGCCACGATCCCGCTGCGCTTCCGCTTGCCGTTCGCTTGGATCACACCATCGCGCTTCAGGCTCTCCATGGCCGCCACCACGGTCTTTGTGCCGACTCCCAAGCGCCGAACCAATTGCGCCACGCCCGGCATGTCTCCATCCAGACCGCCGTTTCGGATTTCCTCACGCAGATGGGTTGTCAATTGCTCAATCGCAGACAGTGACCGGAACGGTTTCATTTCGGAGAAATTTGATACTCTATGGGTAACAATAACAAGATTATTTAATGTTGCACACCCCCCCCCTACACCATCTTATTTTGAGAAATGAACCCTAGGCTCGCGCTATATCCATTCCCAAAATCATCTCCCCAACCCATCTAACAGCCATCCCGTTTCCTCCTCCCTCCGATCTCTTTTCCCGATATTTCTGACGCTTTCAAATTCTTCCCAATCACTTCTAACCCCCAACTCCCCCATGAAACCGAAATTCCGCCACATCCGCTCCCTCGCCATCGCATCCAGTGTGATGCTTTGCATCTCTTCCGTGAACGCCCAGAACAGCACATGGAACAGCGATTCCGCTGGAAACTGGAGTGACACCGCCAGATGGCTTGGTGGCACCGTCGCCTCCGGTGCTGATTTCACCGCCACGCTCGGAAATGTGATCACTGCGGACCGCATCATCACCCTCGACGCTCCATACACCATCGGAAACATCACCGCCTCGGATACAACGCACAACTACACCATTTCCGGCGGGAATATCCTCACCTTGGATCGCACCACGGGCGTTCCAGTCATTGATGTTACCACCTCCGGACGCACCCTCACCATTTCCAGCCAGATATCCGGCAGCGACGGTCTCCAGAAAAACGGCGCGGGCATTCTGCTTCTCAACAACACCAGCAACAACTACACCGGCGGCACGATACTCAGCGCCGGTAGCATTAGTTTCGCAGGTAACGTCGATTCACATCTCGGCGCCACGTCCGGCGGACTTACTTTCAGTGGCGGCCAAATCAACTACACGGATGGTTTCGTCTTGAATCGCGACGTCACGGTCAACGCCAACATGGCTCTGAACAACGCGATTACCGTGAACGGGGTGCTCTCCGGCAGCAGCTCCATCACCCAGACCGGTTCCGACGGCGCTAATTTCACCAATACCGGCAACACCTTCACGGGCACAATCTCCTCCCAATACGCGATGACCTTCGCCAGCCTCGGGGATTCGGCTAATGCCATCACAATTGGAACCAACGGCTGGAATTGGAGCGGCACCGCCAAGACTTTCGCGCTCCGTCCGTTCACCATGAGCGTCAGCGGGTCAATTAACAACAACGGCTCCGGCGCGCTCATCATCCAGCAGAACCTGGCACACAGCGGCACAAGTGCCCGGACGCTGACCTTGGCCGGCAGCAATACCACCAGCACCAACCAATTCGCCGGCAACATCGCCAACGCTGGCGCGGGGGTCGTCGGCCTCACTAAGGGCGCTGGCAACAGCATCTGGGCATTGTCCGGCACCAATACCTACACCGGCGCAACGACATTGAGCTATGGTGATGATAACGGCATTCTGGTTTTTCAGGGCATGCAGGCGCTTTCCAATTCCACCTCGCTGAATCAGAACCAAGGTGGCGTTAACTCACGCGCTGGTAACATCAGGTTCCTGGACGACTCCGCCACGCCCGCCTCCCGCTCGGGAGTGAATCTGAATTTCAGCAATATCGAAGGCGTGGGCACGGGTGATCTCCGGCATTGGATGAGGGCGTTCGTCGGCAACAACAGCACCGCCAACCTCGGCACCAGCTCCAGCACACAGACCGGCAGCACCATCCAGTTGGGCAACCTGAATCTTACCGAGGGTGCCACCGCTTCCACGGGCCAGGGGCTCTGGTTGACCGGTGCGAACAACTACAGGCTCCAGATCGCCAATGTGAACGTCACACTGCAGGCAGGCACTGCGGGCAATCATCAAGCCACGTTGCGGGCGGATGCCCCCATGACCGTCACCGGTACGGTGCGCCAGTCCAATGACGCCGCTGTTGGCAGCAATACGACGCTGCAGTTGGAGGGATCTGCAGCAGGCAGCCTCATCTCAGGCGCTATCAGGAACTCTGCTGGAGGCAGGCTCATGAACCTTTCCAAGGCCGGCACCGGCGATTGGACTCTATCCGGCACGAATGATTATACCGGTCCCACATCTGTCAGCGCCGGTATCCTGCGTATCACCGGAGACTCCAGCGCGGCCACCGGTAACGTGTCGGTCACAGCTGGCTCCCTCGGCGGCAACGGCGGCAGCCTCGGCGGCGCGGTCACGGTCAGCAGCACCGGCGGACTGGATCTCCGCGACACATCGGTCGGCAGTCTTACCCTCGGCAGCACGCTTTCCATCACCGGCGCAGCGGGGGCAAATACCCTCCGCTTCGATATGGGGAATGGCACCGGCACCTCCGACTCGCTCATCGTGGCGGGCACCACCACCCTCAGCAACAACCAGTCGATCGACTTAAACTGGCTCGGCGGAGCCAGCGGCCGCACGGCGACCACTTACACCCTCATTGGCGGCGCGGGGACACTGGATACCACGAACGCTGGCAGATTCTCCCTTCCCATTACCAAAGCCTTCGGCCAGACCTACACGCTTACCCATAACACAGCCAACAATGGCGATCTCGACCTTGTCGTCGCCAACGCGTCCGCCCTCACACCTGCCGCATTCTGGGCAGGTTCTTCCAATGCCAACTGGAACACAGCCGCAAACTGGCGCGATACTCTGGCCGGTGGTGGAGCCGTCGCCGGTGCCCCTGACTTTGCGACCAACGTCACCTTCTCCACGCAGACACCAACGCCAGGAACCCTCGCCACCGTGTTGGATACCGATTTCAACATCAACAGCCTGACCTTAACGAACGCCTCGGGCAACGTAACCATCGCCGGCCCGGGCGCGCTGGTTCTCGAAGCCGCCGCGGTCAATGGCAACACCGCAGGCAATGCTATCAACTCCCTTAAAACCTCCGGCACCAACACCATCAGTGCCCGGGTCGCGCTCGCTTCCAGCCAGACGTGGACGGTGGCCAGCGGCGGCACCCTCGCCGTCAGCGGCGCGGTCAGCGACTTCGGATTGGGCAGAAGCCTCACCAAGGCGGGTGACGGCACGCTCACCCTCTCGACCAATCCAACCTACACCGGTGCCACAATCATGAATGGCGGCACGCTGGACGTGAGCGGCCAAGCGGGCAATCCCCTCAGCTCATCGAGCGGTCTCACATTCACCGGCACCTCCAACTTCACGTATTCTGCTGCCAACATAAACCTCCCCTCAACGACCATCAATCCAGACGTCACGGCAAACTTCAGAAACACTTCTAATGGAGCTATCTTTACTTTTACGATTCCATCCCTCTCGGGCAGTGGAACCTTCAGTGGCGACAATCCAGGTGGCACCGGACAGAATAAAATCATCGCCTTCAGCGACCTCTCGAACTTTACCGGCGTGCTGCAGATGAACACGTCCGGTGCATCATTTATCTATCAGTTGTCCAACCTGAATGACACGGTCGCCAGCAACATCCGCTTTGCCGGCAACGCTCAGACTTTAGCCAATCCGAACAGACTCCGGTACGTTGGCAGCGCGGGGCTGACGCTGACCAACCGTGCGATCGAATTAGCCAACGCATCGAACAGCTTCGTCGCCATCGACAACAACGGCACCAACAACTCTTCCCTCATCATCAACAGCAATTTGGCCGTCACCACCGCGGGAGCCAAGACGCTGATTCTCGGCGGCTCCAACACCTGCGGCACCAGCGCCTTCGCCGGGCAGATCGACAACGGCAGCGGAACCATCAGCGTGACGAAGGCAGATGCCAACACCTGGATCCTCTCCGGCACCAACACCTTCACGGGCGCCACCACCATTTCCGGCGGCACGCTGCAAATTGGCGCGGGCGGCACCACCGGTTCGATTCCCAACAGTCCCATTGCCAACAACGCCACCCTGGTCTTCAATCGCAGCAATGCCATGGTTCAGGGCACGGACTTTGCGGTGATCGCCGGCACGGGTGCTGTGATCAAGAATGGCTCGGATAATCTAACCTTCAACAACGCCAATTTCAACACCGGCACCACCACCGTCAACGCCGGTAAGATCCTGATGACCAACCCTCTGGCTCTTCAGTTCACCGCTTACAATACCAATGGCTCCAACGGCAGCTCCATCGGCCTGGATGTGACGAACGGACTCAGCTCCGGCACTCTGACCTTGGGCGGCCTTTCGGGCGCTGTGGATCTGGCCTCCGCCATTACCGGCGGCTACACCGGCACCGTCACCAACCTGACGCTTAATCCACAGACGGGAGTTACTTTCACCTATACTGGCGCTATCGCCAATGGTGCTGTCGGGGGCACGTCCCTCACCAAGAACGGTGCGGGCACGCAAGTTCTCAACGGCAACCTCACCTACACCGGCGCGACCATCCTCAATGCCGGCGTGCTCAATCTCGGCGGCGCGGCCACGCTGTTGAATTCCTCCGGCCTGACCTTGAATGCCGGTGCCGGACTCACCCTGACCAACGCCGACAACGATACGGAAGACGGTTTGGATCGTATCAGTGATAGCGATAGCATCACCTCCAACGGTGGCACCATCACTTACACCACCACCACCGCAGGCAGCACCCGAACCTTCATAGAAACCCTCGGCCCGGTCGCCTTGACCACCGGGCAACTGAACCTTGTCAACACCCTCGACAAGAGCGCCGGCAGCCAGACGCTCGCCCTTTCCGGCCTCACCCGCACCGGAGCCACCAATACCTCGGCGATCACTTTTTCGAACGCCGGTGGCCTGAACGTGACCAACGACCGAATCCGCATTAATGGCATCACGACGGACACAGCCGCTGATCAAATCATCGGGGCTTGGGCCACTGTAGGCACCGCCGCGAACTCCCAGACCGACTACGCGGTTTACGATTCCGACGGTGCCAATGGATTCGTCGTCGCCCGCAACGTTGCCGGCTCTGCCGAAACCACCTGGACCGCCGCCGCCAATGCCTATACGACCAGCGTAGGCGGAACCGTGACCCTTACCGGCACCCGCACCATCACCGCTCTCCGCAACACCGGCGCGAGCACCGTGCTGACCCTGGCCACCGGCAGTAACCTGCAAACCTTCGGCGTGCTCAACGGTGCAGCCACCCTGCTCACCATCGCGCCCGGCACGGGCGGTGTCCTGACCACCCCCACCGGCGGTGGCAATCTTTACCTCACCTCCAATGGTATCAACTCGAACATCCAAGGTGCGCACACTGGCATCAGCGTGACCGCACCGATCAATAACAATGGCTCTGATGCAGTTACCCTCGTTAAATCGGGAGTAGGCGTCCTCCAACTCAACGCCACCAGCAACTACTCGGGCGGCACGGTTCTGAACTCCGGAACCTTGTGGGCTCAGACCGATGCTAGCCTCGGTGAGGTGAACGGCGACATCACTTTCGGTGGTTCGGCCACGCTTCTGCTCAGTCCAAACAATGGCACCAGTGCGCTCACATTTACTCTGCCTTCCACACGCTCGATCATCGTGAATGACGGGGCAATGGCCACGATCGCAGGCGGTCGAGCTAATGCCACCATAACGGTTAATGGTGGCATTTCCGGCTCCGGTGGGGTAACCACGGGCAGAGTCGCCTTGCTAAGTGACGGCGGCATTGGCACTGTCTGGGCTTTCAACTTGCTCGGCAACAACACGTTCACCGGGGAATTTGGTGTAGGGAACGGTTTGGAAACAACAGCGGGTGGCGCAGTCGCCGGAGTCACGGTCAACAGCCTGGCGGACAGCACCAGCCCGATCACGCTCAACTTGGGAAGCGCAGGATTTTTCAGCCTCGGATCCAGCGCGACCGCCAACCTTTCGGTGCCCAACCGCCCCGTCAATCTCCTGAACTCCAACATCACGATCCGCAACCAGGATGCCGACAACACCATGACGCTCGGTGCTGTCTCCACCAGCACTACGAGCGCCCAGACTCTCAAGCTCGCTCAAGGCGGTTTCGGCGGGTTTATTTCCGGAGCCATCACCAACGGTGCCGGGTCGATCGCCGTCGAGAAGACCGGTTCGGGCACCTGGTCGCTCTCCAGTGCCAACAACACCTTCACAGGAGCCATCACGATGGGCTTATCAACCGCCCTCACCACCTCCGCCGGCACACTTAACTACGCCTCGGCGGGTGGAAGCAACGCCATCACCTTCAACCAGAGCATGGTCAGCCCCACCCTCAATTACACCGGCTCTGCCAACCAGACCATGAGCGGTGCGATCACGGCCAGCTCCCTGACCACCGGCACGCTTACCCTCGGTTCCACGGGTTCAGGTGCCGTCAACTACTCCAACACCGCCAGCCTCGGTTCGGCTGGTTCGGGAAACAAAAACCTGACCCTAACCGGAGCAAGCACAGGCGACAACATCCTCGCCGGAAGTTGGCAGAACAACACCGGCGGAGTCGCCACCCTGACCAAAAGCGGCGCGGGCACGTGGATCCTCACCAACACGAACAACACTTACAGCGGCGCAACGAACGTCAGTGCGGGTAAACTCCTCGTCAACGGCACCACCACCGCCTCTGCGTTCACGGTGGCGAATGGCGCTACCCTCGGCGGAACCGGCACCATCGCCGGAACCGTCAACGTGAGCGGTGTCCTCTCGCCGGGCGCATCCATCGAGAGCCTGGCAACCGGTGCGCTCACCATGGCATCCGGCTCGACCTTCGTTTACGAGGTCGCAAACGATACGCCTACCGGCGCGGACATGCTCGGGGTCAACGGAGCCCTCTCACTCACCAACGTCAACCTGAGCTTTGATCTTGCAACGATCGCGGCCCTGTCCTTGCCGGACACCACATGGGCCGTGGGCGACAAGCTCACTCTCATCAGCTACACTGGCACAGGTATCACCTCGGGTTTCGCGGGTTACACGGATGATAACACTTACAACTTCGGTGATAACGTGTGGACGTTCAACTACAACGATACGGTGGCGGGTGGCAACTACGGTGCGGATGCAATCATAGCCGGCCAGACGAACTTTGTAACTCTGACCGCCCTGACCGTCATCCCCGAGCCGTCGTCCGTGGCGCTTCTCGGCACACTTGGAGCCATGATGCTGCTCCGCCGTCGCCGCTGAGTTAAAAACTCAAATCTCAAATCTCAACCTTCAAGGAAGGGAAAGAGTTTCCGGAACACCCGCTTCAACCGAAGCGGGTGTTTTCGTATGGAGAGCCGCGCCTCCGGCCGGCTTTGGTAAGTTGATGACGTCGCCGGAAGAGGAGCTGCGGATTCCCCGGGAAGCGCAAGGACAGGCTGTCTTCGTCTGCCTTGCCCATGCCATGGCGGCAATCCGGTTGGAGCGCGAGCGACCCAACCCGTCCGGCGAATCCCATTGCAACAGATGCGCTGAATCTTCGATAAAAGCAAAGCCAAGCGGCACGCGAAGTCCCCCGGTTGTCTTCGTTGCCTTCCGTGAAAACCCGTCCCCATCCATCGCCCTGAGCGTCCGACTTGCCGATCACGGATCACCCATCGCATACAAGCTTTTCCCTGAAATCCGTCTTTGCTCCGTCACCGCGCGGCATCATGTTCTCGGATGCTTACGTCGAAGCCGCCACGCTGGATTTCCTTTCGTTGATGCGCCGCCCGACGGAGGGGGCGAGAAACGATTTCACAAATAATTATTACTCTTTGGGTAATAGGAGCAAGATGAAATATAATCGCCGAAACCTCCAGAATCGTTTCGGATGTCTTCGCGCATCTGAAGTCGAACACCGCACCTTCACGGATCCTCCAACCAAATCACCACCATGAATATGACGCCATCATCATACACCGCGACGATCTTTCCTGTCCGCATGGAAATCGAATGGCTCAGGGCAGACCGTGATCAATGTCAAAGGATCTAACGAAGGGCTTCGGCTGAGCGGTCTTTAAGTCGTTTACGCCAAGACCGACCCCGGCACGGCGCTTCTCGGTGGCATTGGCTTCCTCATGCTTCTCCGCCGCCGCCAATCGAACGCATTCATCCTCCCACCTGCCAATTCCCAGATGAGCCTTCCCGATAATCATTCAATCGCATTCGCAACCGCTCATCGGATCGTGGGTTTTGCTTTCCCGTTGGTCATGCTCCCGGCCTACCTGTGCGCGGAACCCGCGAACATCAGGATCGATCCGAAGATCGAGGAGATTCTCGGTTTCTATTGCACCGATTGCCATGAGGAGGGCACGGAAAAGGGCAAGTTTCGCCTTGATAACCTGAAGGAGCTGCCGCTGGACGGCCTGCTGGATGTGATGAACCGGATGCACGAGAAGGTGCACTTCGAGGAAATGCCGCCGAAGAAAAAGGATCAGCCCACCGAGCAGGAGCGCAAGCAGCTGGAGGATTGGCTGGCGGGCGTTCTGGAGGCGAACAACTCCTCGAAGCTCGCGGACAAGCTCCGCATGCCGGCCTATGGCAACAAGGTGGATCACGGGAAATTGTTCTCCGGAAAATACAAGGATCTGCCGGGCTTCACCTACGACCGGCGCTGGCTGGTCAGCGAGTTCATTTTCGATGCGAAGATCAACAAGCTGCTGGAGTTTGTCGGCCAGCGCGACATCGACGGCAAGCGTCAGCCCGTGATCGGTGAGAATAACCGCAATAGCGCGAAGATCAACCTGACCAATCCGTTTCTTCTGCCCACGCACAGCGGCGTCCGCTACTACGACACGACCACTCTCGACGGCGGCCATTTGCTCACGATGCTCACGAACGGAAAAGAGCTCTCGGCCTACATGATGACGCGAGCGAAAGGCAGGACTTATGTTCCCGCGATCTACGCGATCATGGGAAAGGAATGGGAGCAGGAAAAAATCCTCACGGATCGCGCCACCTATCTCAAGGCGGGCATCGAGCCTCTGCTGATCGAGGTCTTCAAGGATAAGCACGATTCCCTGCTGCCGAAGTTCACAGCCACCAAGCCATCGCCGCCGGTGAAAGTCGGGCCGGATGGCAAGCCGGTGAATCTTCCCGGTTTCGACTACGCGGGTATGTCGGCCGAGGATCGCGAGAAAATCTGGGCGGCCATCAGGCGGTATTCGCAGGACGGGAAAATGGACGAGGCGATGATCGTCAGATCCGAAAGGGATTGGGTCAACGAGGGCCTCAGCGAGAGGGAGATCGTGGTGCGGGTGAACTACATGCGCATCTACATGGATGAGTTTTTCAGGCGCATGCCGAAGACCGTCCCCGCCGCGCCCAAGCCTCCCGCCGAAGCGGAGCTTGCCGTCATGCGTGCCGCCCTCCTGAAACACCGCAAGGCCGGTGACAACTACAGCACCCTCATCGCCAAGTGCGTCGGCGACTGGAGCGATGAATTCAGGCGCGAGCGTGAGAAGACGGGCGTATCCGACGAACAGATCGGCCATCTCGTGGATCAGCTTTTCAACAGGATCATCGAGCGCTCTCCCGACTCGCAGGAGTTCGCCGAGTACTCCGCCCTGGTGAAATCGTATCTTGAAAAGAGCGGTAACGCAGCTGCCATTGAAAAGCTGATCCAGACGCTCTTTCTCCGCACCGATTACGTCTATCGCCATGAGTTCGGCGAGGGAAATGCGGACGAGCATGGCCGCAGGATGCTTTCGCCGCGCGACGCCAGTTATGCCCTCGCCTACGCGCTCACCGACAGCAGCCCCGACAAGGAACTCGCCGCAGCAGCGGCGAGCGGCAAGCTCAACACACGCGAAGATTACCGCCGCGAGGTCGAGCGCATGTTGAAAATCCGCAGCCAGTATTACATCATCGACGAGTCGGTGGAATTGCTCAGCGCCGACAGCTTCACCAACATCCCGATCCGGAAACTGCGCTTTTTCCGCGAGTTTTTCGGCTACCCGAGGGCGCTGCCCATCTTCAAGGACAACAAACGCTTCGGCGGTGACTACATTTCCGTATCCGGGCGCGCCGTGAGCGAGGCCGACTTGCTGGTCGAGCACATCCTTGAGCAGGACAAGAACGTGTTCGAGAAACTGCTCACCACCGAGGACTTCTATGTTTTCCACTCCGGCAACAACGAGCAGATGGCGAATTCATCGGCTTACGTCCGCAAGATCTACGATTATTTCAAGGACAAGGACTGGAGGAATTTCGACGGGTTGAAACTGAAAGAGCATCTCGAATTCCTGAAGGCCAACGAGGTCAGGGGGGTGAATCCCGACCTTGTTGCGAAGAGCACGGGTGGCAAAGAGTCGATGGGCGGCTTTGTCTCCACGATGAGCAGCTACGAGGATCTCCTGGGCAAGGGACAGGCGAATGCCGTTCCCTTTTCCTCCACGCCGGGTCATGGCAAAACCGAGGCGATGACGCGGACAGGAAAGCAGATGCGCGGGCCGGAAATCGCCAAGAGCTTCAACATCGATCTGAAAAACTGGAACTACCCCGTCACCCAGCCCACGAAAATGGCGCACCGCAAAGGCATTCTCACGCACCCCGCGTGGCTCATCGCCTTCGCCGCGAACACCGAGACCGACCCGATCCGCCGCGGCAAATGGGTGCGCGAAAAGCTATTGGCCGGAACCGTTCCCGACGTGCCGATCACCGTCGATGCCGTGATCCCCGAGGATCACCACAACACCCTGCGCACCCGTCTCGATAAAAAAACCAAGGAGGAATACTGCTGGGGTTGCCATGAGCGGATGAATCCCGTGGGCCTGCCGTTTGAAATGTATGACGATTTCGGACGCTACCGGATGGAGGAGTTCCTGGAACATCCCGAAAATCTTCTCGAAAAAAGACCCGATAAAGGCCCGCCGCAGGATGACCTGCGCGACATTTTCAAAACCCTGCCTGTCGATGCCAGCGGCCACCTTGAGGGAACCGGTGATCCACAACTCGATGGGGACGTCAAAAACGCCCTCGACCTCGCCGAGCGACTCGGAAAATCCGCCAAGGTGCGGCAGTCGATCATCCGCCATGCGTTCCGCTATTTCATGGGGCGCAACGAAACCCTTTCCGATTCCAAAACGCTCATCGATGCGGACCAGGCCTACGTCCAGAGCAGCGGCAGCTTCGATGCCGTCATCATCTCGCTCCTCACCTCCGATTCATTCATTTTCCGCAAACCCGCCACCAACTAAGCACATGAAAACCAGAAGAGACTTCCTCAGATCCACCGCGCTTGGCGTGGGTGCCCTATCGCTCAGCCCTTGCCTCAAGGCATTTGGTGCGGAAGCCCCGGCCAACAGGTTTCCCAAGCGCTTCATCTTCATCCGCAAATCCAATGGCGAGCCGCCGCCAGCCCTGGCGCTGCCCACTTTCTCGGCTGCCGAAAAAGCGCTGGATGAAAAGAAACAGCCCCTTGAAGTGGATCTCGACAAACACGAGCTGCCTGCGTGGATGAATTCGCTGGCGAAGCACAAGGAGAACCTCTGCATCCTCCAAGGGCTCTCCTCCAAAATGAGCGAGAACGGGCATGCCTCCTTCTCCTCGGTCATGGGCGCCTACAAATCGAACGGCAACTCCCTCAGCGGCATCAAGCGGGCGACCATCGACTTCGAGTTGGCGAAGCTTTTCCCCTCGCCCTTCGGCCACATCGAATTGTCGCTGACGGGAGACTATTCGAAATTCAGGACGGGCATCGTCGCGGGATACTCGGCATCCGGCCCGCACCAACGGAACTACTGCTACGCGGACCCGCAGACGGCGCACAACGAGTTGTTCCGCTCCGTGACCAACCCGGGTGCCGTAGATACCGACAACTCGATGCTGAAATTTCTCGAAGGTGAGGAGTCGTTCAAGGCGGGCATCCTCCAGGGCTACGAGAAGCTTAAGCTCAGCAACCACATCCACTCGATCGAAGAGATCCAGGCACGCAACCTGAAGCTGTCGAAGATGGCCGGCTCCATCGCGAAACACATCCCGCAGCTCGACAAGATCCACGCCAACGGCGGGGCGAGCGCCACCACGCCCGAGAAGCATGAAGCGATGACCGAGGTTCTCATCGCCGCCCTCATCACCGGCCTGACCAATGTGGTGACCTACACCATCGACGACCTGGGCACCCCGATCTTCGGCCTCCCAGGGAACGAGGGCGACCGCATCTCCCTCCACGTCATCGGCCACAACGGAAGCTACAGCGGGGTTTCCGCCGACACGATCCGCGAGAAAGTCCGCATCGGCCACATGGAGCAGATCGCGCGCATCGTCGAACGTCTCAAGGCAGAGCCCGAGGGCAAAGGCACGATGTTCGACAACACCATGATCATGTATTTCCCGGAGAACGGCGAATCCCACCACGGCCTCGGCCTGGAGGCTCCCTTCATCATCATGGCTGGCAACAACTGCAACCTCGACATGACCGGCCGCTACACCCGCCTGCCCTACCACGCCACCGAAGGCCACAAGACCCTCGGCAACTGGTACACCACTCTCCTCAATGCCCACGGGAATCCCATCAAGCATTACGGCGACCTCGATATCGAGATGTCCCGCTTGAAATACGACCAGATGGGAGCGATTTCCCGTTTCATCGCGTGATGCTTTTCTTGCTATAATATATCAAGCTATCGGCTTACAGAGCTTCCTATATCGCGGTAAAAAAGTTGATCTTGAAAGGGCTATGTCTACCACACACGCCTAAAGATTCACAGTCCAACTTCGGATTTCAGAATCAACAAATCTAGGTGAAAATAGGATCAGTTGTGAGCGAAGAATATTTTTGCTATTAGAGGGTTTTCCTAAAAAGATGGGATAAATTAGCTGTCAGTAGCACGCAATATTATGACTTCTTCATCTCTATCCATAGCTCTCGCCCTCATTTTTCTCTCCGCTGTCAGTGCTCACGCCCGCACATGGACAAGCTCCGATGGGAAAAGCACTTTCGAGGGTGATTTGATCGAATACAATGCCGGCACGGGTGATGTCACGGTGGATCGTGAAGGTAAACGAATCACATTCAAGCAGCAGAAGCTGTCCAAAGCTGACATTGATTTTCTCAAAAAATCAAAAGCCCCAGCAGACGCGACTCCCGCTCCTGCCGAAACATCCACCCCAAAACCATCCACTCCCGAACCGCCTGCCAACATTCCGGTCAATCAGATCGCACTGAATGGCAATGGCAAACCCGACTACACCTTCAAACCCGCCCCGTTCGAAAAAGGTAGGCCGTGGCTGATCAGGAACTTCGGCCCCGTCGGCATCGGCATCATGCTCGATAAAGGCCCGGTGATGAAAATCCAGAACGTCGAAGTGGGCTCACCCGCCGAAAAGGCCGGCAACCTCAAGCAAGGCGACATCATCGAGAGCATCAACGGCGTGAAACTCACCGATACCAAGCGCGACCCACGTCTCGTTCTCGGCGATCTCATCACGGAAGCCGAGGCCACCGATGGCAAAATCAACCTGCAGATCAAAGGCAAGGGCATCGTCACCGTGAATATCCCCGTCCTCGGCCGCTACAGCAAAACATGGCCGCTCAATTGCCCCAAGTCGGACAAGATCGTCCGCAACCTCGCCGACCTCATCGCAAGGCAAGGCAAAACCGAATGGGGTTCGGTGCTTTTCCTGCTTTCCACCGGAGAGGAAAAAGACCTCGAAGTGGTGCGTGGCTGGATGAAGGAGAGACAGCCAACCTGGGCGCACAACTGGTCCGTCGGAATCGAGGGAATGGGCATCTGTGAATACTACCTCAGGACCGGAGACGCCTCGGTGCTTCCCATCATCCAGAAAGGCGCGGATCACCTGCGTGACAGGATCTACAACGGCGGCTGGTCCGGCCGGGCCGCCTCGTTCAATTATCAATCCGGCGGCCACCTCAATGCCGCCGGCGTCCACTGCGTCACCTTCCTCATGCTCGCGAAAACATGCGGCGTGGATGTCGACGAGAAAACCCTCCAAAGCGCCCTCTCCCATTTCTTCGATTACTCCGGAAAAGGCAGCGTTCCCTATGGCGATTACGTGCCCAAACCCGGATTCGGTGACTGCAATGGCAAAACCGGTGGCCTGGCACTCGCGATGGCCGCCGCTGTCCGCCTGACACCCGACGGAGAAAAATCGATCTATGCAAAAGCCGCCCATACCAGCGCCATCAAAGCCTATTATGGAACCCATAGCTACAACATGGGCCACACCGGCGGCGGCATCGGCGAAATCTGGAAGTCCGCAGGCGTAGGTTTGTTGGCCGAAAAGCGCCCGAAACAACACCGCGATTACCTGGACGCAAGGCGCTGGTCCCTAGAACTCTCCCGGCGGCATAATGGAGCCATGGGCATCGCCGGTGGCGAAGAGGGCAACTACGACCAGGCCTCCGGGGAAAAAGCCATCGCATGGGGTACATTCAATGGCCTCAATTACACCGCGCCCCGCAAGCACCTGCACCTCTTCGGCGCACCCCTCAGCAAATGGGCGAAATCCTACCAACTGCCCGAACGCCCCGCCGGATCGCTCCCTGCCGATGATGATTTCAACTCGCCGTTTCCCGTCCCCGGTGGCCCGTGGGGCGATGAGCAGATTTACGAGGAAACTCTCCAGAAGAACGGCGGCTGGAACATTTACGGACAGGTCTACAACGACAAGGTCACCGACGAAACCTTGCGAACCTACCTCTACCATCCGGAAATCACCCACCGCTTCGATGCCATGAGTGCCGTGCTCAAATACCAAAAAGACCACCTCATCCTCGAGCTCCTCCAGTCCAAGGACGCGAGATTGCGGCACGTCGGCATCATGGCCGTTCATGAACTTCTGGGAACATGGCGACCTAGCAGCGACGAGCAAAAACGCCGAGCCACCCACGAGATCATGACCGAAGTCGATAAGATCATCAGAAACCCCGATGAATCCGCTTTCGTCAGAGGCTGGGCGGCCGGACTTCTGAAACATGCCGACATCGAACGCTTGCGCACATTCAGGCCGCTACTTGCGGAATTGATGGAAAAAGAGCCCACTCAAGTGGCCGCAATCCATTCCAGCATCCCATTACTGACAGACCCGGAAAGCTACCAGATCATCTTCCCCCCGATGATGAAGGCCCTTTCCACCGCCACATCCTACGCAGTATCCATGTCCTCAACCGGCATGATCAGCAAGGCGATGGAGCAAGCCAGTCCGGAGATCAAGGAGTATGGATTGAAACAGCTCAAAAACCTCTACGGGGAACAACCCAAAGAGCTGAAAAGTGCCGACACGGGCATCTATGTGATACCCGATGGCGCCACAGCCAAAAGGAAATCGATCGGCCTGTCGCTCGCATTCTCCGAGGAAGGCCAGCAGTTTATCAAACTTATCCCCAAGATCACGCTGAAGTCCTACATCAGCGGCAAGGATGACGACATGTTCCGCTTCAGCGGCACATTCAAAAACGACCCGAAATACGTGGGCACATGGCTATGGGCGGTCTGGCCTCCGGCGAAAAAGCCCGATGAAATCGACACCCGAATCCAGGAATGGCTCAAAAAGAGCAACGGAAATGTCGATCTCAAAAACTCGAAAGACACCGTCGAGCTCCGCGCGGACGGCACAGTCCTATCGCGTTCCTACTATGGCCATAAAAACAGGCCGGGAGAGTTTTTCTGGACGGAAAACACCATCTTCGCCGTCAGCAAAGGCGAAGCCTATCAAATGGAAATCCGCTCCTATGACGGCCACGACTTCCTCATCATCGAGACCGGCGGCTTCGCCCCCGTGATGCCCAAAGAAGGCGAAGCCGAACCCAAGGTAATCACCCCCGACTACCACTGCGGCTACCACATCTATATGAGAAAGAAATAGGCAGGCTGATTTTTCCTGATCGAATCTGTTTTAGAAGATCGGCAACTCGTTCCTGGCACTATCTATCATCGGTTTCTTTCCGTTCTTACAGCCTTCAGATATGGCAAAGGCAAATCCGTGCCATCAGTGTTGACCAATCTTCTCCTGCCCACTGATCCCTGGGTCTTGTAATCTTGAAAATATTCCATATTGCCAACTGATCCTGACCTAACCATGTTTTTCACCCATGAAAAACATTCCCATCCGTTCCGCATCCGGGCAGCTCGCGGAATACCTCAAGGAACAAATCCGGGAACGGAAATGGCCAAACACGATGCCGGGCGAGAGCTGGATCATGACCCAGCTCCAGGTGGGGCGCGGCACGGTGAGGGCGGCGATGGCGCAGTTGGAGAAAGAGGGAATCTTGTCTCCTTGTGGACAAGGAAAACGCCGGCGTATCGTGATGAGTAAAGATGCCTTTATCGCCAGGAAAATTCGAGTGAGGATTTTCCTCTACGAGAAGAAGGATCGTGGGGACATCGATAGCTCAAGCCTCTTGTCAGAGCTTTTGGCAGCGGGAATGGATGCTGATTTTGCGGGAAAATCCCTCAAGGAACTGGGCATGCAGGCCGATCGGGTGGCTCGTTATGTGAAACAGAATCCTGCCGATGCCTGGATCGTCAGTGCCGCTTCGCGGGAAGTCCTCGAATGGTTCGCGGGTCAACCGATCCGGTCAATCGCGATGTATGGAAGGCACTACGGACTGCCGATGGCGGCAGCGTTTCCGCTCATGATTTCCGGCCAGACGGCAGCCGTGCAGCGCCTGATAGACCTCGGGCACAAGCGGATCGTGATGCTGACCCGCGAGGAACGCCGCAAGCCCCAATTGTCGCGCCCCGAGCAGATCTTCATCGAACAACTCGAATCCGCAGGCATCGCCACTGGCGATTACAACATCCCGGATTGGGAGGAAAGCCGTGAGGGATTGCGCCGCTTGGTGGAAGAACTCTTCCGCGTCAGCCCGCCTACAGCATTGATTTTTCAGGAAGCTCCTCTCTATATCGCGGTGAAATCCCTTCTGGCAGACCGGGGCATCATCTCCCCCCGGGATATCTCGCTGGTGGTGTCGGATAATGATCCGAGTTTTGCCTGGTGCCACCCCATCCCCTCACACATCCGTTGGGATTACCGACCGGTGGTGCGCAGCGTCGTCCGCTGGGCCAAGAATGTGGCCGCGGGCAAGGACGACCGCCGAAAAATCAGCACGGAGTCGGAGTTCGTTGAGGGTGGGACCATCGGTCCGGTATTCAATGGCAACGCTTTTCGTGGATAAAACCACGCGTAAATAGGATTAGTTAGTCGCAAAGAAAATGCGCTCCTATTTCTTCCCCGCCTCCAACTCCGGCCCGTAGCCGATCGTGCTGAACGGGCCGACCGGTTGGCCGTCCTTGTTGTAGAGGAGGTTTCCGTTCGGGTGCTGCGTGTAGGCGTAGCGGACGGCGATGGGTTCGGAGACATTTTTGTTAGAAACGATGAGTTCGGAACCGTCGATTTTTCCATCCGCCCAGTGCCATGCGCCGTCCTTTGATTGGATGGAAAGCCACTGGATGGCGGCATCGGGTGTGGGCACGGGCGGGAGGAATCCCTCTTTCCTGGCAACCATCAGTCCGCCCGGCGCGTTGTCGAAGGAAACGCGGATGGCCGCGCCTTCGATGGCATGCTTCGTGTAGAGCGGGCTGGTTGTTAGATCATCGAATCCATAGGCCTTCTGCAAAACGGAACGCGCAAGACGCTCGCCGGTGTCGTATTTGTTCGGCGGATGCTCACCGGGCGCCCCCACATCGATGGTCACGGCCATGCCCGTGTTCTTCAAAGCCAATGCCTCGAAGTATGCCTGGCGGATCTCGGCACGGCCATCGCCGCCCGCAGGGTTTTCCAACGAGGAAGAACCGATTCCCGGCAACTGCACGAAATGAACCGGGAAGTCTCCCTGGTTCCACGCCTTGCGCCAACCCGTGATCAACGACTCCAGTTTGGGCTGATAGCCGCGGCGATCATTTTCGTTGCTCTCACCCTGATACCAAATGGCACCGCGGAGGCCGTAGCCGACCAGTGGGGCAACGAGTGTGGAGTAGTTGGCGCCTATCGGATACGGTTCCTGGTTGAGCCAGGAATCGATGTTGGAACCGCCCACGGCGGTCGCGATGATACCGATGGGCACAAGGGCATCCTGTTGCAAACGCCGGGCGAAGAAGAAGGCCGTCCTCTTGAAAACGGGAGCCGTGTCGGGAGAGCAGGCAACCCATGCCGCATCACCCGGCTGAAACTGGCGCAAGGCGGGATAGTTCGCTTTCTCAACGGTGTCCTCCGGGAAATGGCCGCTCCTGTTTGTCCGGATCGCGCCAGCCATGTTCGATTGCCCGGCACACAGCCAGACATCCCCGAGAATCAGGTTTCGGATCGTTTTCACCGACTCCAGCCCGTTTTTCTTGCAAGTCACCGTCATCGTCGCGCCATCCGGAGTATCGTTGACGCTCTTGAGGCGCTCGGCCGGCATGGCATCCAGCACCACCCTCCAGCTGCCATCCTTTAGCGCGGTGGTGGTTTTGCCCTTACCCATGAAAACGAGGGAGACCTTGGCTTCGGACTCCGTCGCGCCCCATATCGCCAAAGGGATCTGCTGTTGCAGAACCGCGTTATCGAGGAAAGGTGCGCCCATTCGCGCTTGCAGAGCTGATTTCACAGGCGCTTCGGCCTGACAGGGCAACGGCCACAAGGCCATGCAGGCCAAAAGAATCAGTCCGTTGATATCTTTTCCGTTTCGCATGATGCCGTTACGGGTGGATCGACCCGCACCTTTCCCTCCGTATCCGATGCTCACCGCCTGTGCCCGGAAGGGCGACGGCCCATCCATTTCAGGAAGGTGTTGGAGAAGGTCTGGACGCTGCTGTAGCCGACGGCGCGGCAGACGGTCTCGATTTTCTCCTCGCTGGTTGCGAGTATCCGCGCCGCTTTCTGCATCCGGATGAAGGTCACCTGTTGCATGGGGCTGCGGCCGAGTTCCTTCGCGCTGATCCGGCGCAGGTGCTCGCGGCTCACGAAAACCTCGTCGGCCAGCTCCTGCAGGCTCCATGCCCTCGCCGGGGTTTCATCGACGGCTTTCCATAGTTTCCACAGGCGGCTGTCGCGGCGGTGCGGCTGGGCGAAGCGCATCACGTAACCGTGGATCAGCTCGCTCCACAGCCCCATCGTGGCGGGTACGGCCTCGGCGAGCGCCTCGGCGCGGAGCCCCGCGATGCCGTGCCGCAGCGGCTCGCCGTTGTATATCCCGAACACCGGGGAATGGGCGGAGACGACGGGATTCGTCTCGCGGGATTCGAGGTAGCGCACCCATGCGAACTCCCATGTCCCGCCGGGTTTGCAATGGAATGCGTTCATCACCCACGGGGGCATCAGACAGGCGTGGCCGGCGCGGATCGTGCGCCAGCCGCCGTCGCTGAGCACCTCGCCCTCGCCGCTGAGGCAGGCCATCAGGAATGTCCCGGATTGGTCGTGGCGCACGATGCGGAACGGGGCGCGTGCTTTCATGATCCCGGCATGTGCGATCTGGTGGCGGGAAAGCTCCCGGGCGAGGGGCGAGCCGCCCAGCCATTCCGGCGCGTTCTTTTCCGTGCCCAGCACGGCTTCCCACGTCGTGCCCGCGCCGAGGGCATGTACGTCCTCGGATTGCCTGCCCTTTCGTTTCAACGCCGCTCCCATGCCGCCCATCGCAGCGGAAATTCCCGGGCCATGCACGCAAGATCTTCACCACCCATGTGGATATCCGATAAGCGTTTGTGCAAAGGGCTCGCTTGCGCGGCGGGGGCGGGGGCCTAGGGTCTGGGAACCATGATACGACATTTCGGAGTCTTCCAGTTTCACCCCGACATCACCGAAAACAGAATCCAGGAATGCTTCGCGGCAATGGCGGGCATGGTCGGCAAGATCGACGGCTTGCTCGGCTTCGAGCACGGCTCCTACCAGAGCGACGAGGGACTGAACGAAGGCTTCACCCACGGTTTCATCATGACCTTTGATAGCCTGGAAAGCCGCGACTCGTATCTCCCTCACCCCGTCCACGAAGCGGTGAAGGAGATTGTCGTCCCATGCCTCGCGCGCGTCGTCGTATTCGATTTCGAAACACCCTCCCTTTGAGCCAATGAAATTCCCACTCATCCTCCTCGGCCTCTGCTGCGCCGCCCACGCCGCGCCCGTCCCGCTTTTCGACGGGAAAACCCTCACCGGCTGGGAAATACCGGAGGCTGAGAAAAAGTGGTGGAAGGTGGAGGACGGGAAAATCGTCGGCGGTTCGATGGAGGAAAAGGTGCCGCTCAACACCTTTCTCGGAACCACCAAGAGCTACGCGGACTTCGATCTGCGCTTCAAGGTGAAGCTCACGCAAAAAGAGGGCTTCGCGAACTCCGGCATTCAAGTGCGCAGCCTTCGCGGTAAGGACGCCCACATGTCCGGATATCAGGTCGATGCCGGCATCGGCTACTGGGGCACAATCTGGGACGAGCACCGCCGGAACAAAAAAATTGCGGTGCCCGTGGACGAGGCCGCGCTCAAGTCCGTCGTCAAGGATTGGGACTGGAACGAATACCGCATCCTCTGCGAGGGGCCGCGTATCCGCACCTGGATCAACGGCGTGCTAGCCATCGACTTCACAGAGGCTGATTCCTCCATCCCGCGCGATGGCCTGATTGGTTTCCAGGCGCACTCCGGCGGGAAATTCCTCGTCGAGTTCAAGGACATCACCATCGAGGAACTCGAGGCGAAACCTGTTTTCCAGGGAGCGCCGGAACCGAAAATGCAGCCCATCGAGCACGCCAAGCCGCGCACTCCGCAGGAACAGCAAGCCGCCTTCCACCTCCCGCCCGGTTTCGAGATCGAACTCGTCGCTGCCGAAGATCCGGCCGTCCCTGCAGGGAAATTCATCTCCGTTTACTTCGACCAGCGTGGCCGCATGTGGACGCATACCGCTCTCGAATATCCCGTCGATGCGAACGAGAACGCCAGCTACGCCGATGCCCTCTACGCCAGCAAGGCGAAGGACAAGATCCTCATCTACAACCGCGACGCTGTTTTCGGAAAACCCATCCCCGCCGCCGGCCTCAAGCCCGATCATGTTTTCGCGGACGGCCTCGCGATCCCGCTGGGCATTCTGCCATGGGGCGATGGCTCGAAGTGCTACGCCCAACACGGACGTGACATCGTGCTCCTAACGGACACGAACAACGACAATATCTCCGATAAGCGCGAGGTCATCCTCGAGGGCTTCGGCGTGCAGGACTCGCACCTTTTCCCCCACCAGTTCACCCGCGCCCCCGGTGGCTGGATCTGGATGGCGCAGGGCGCTTTCAACTACAGCAAGGTGAAACGCCCGCAAGACCCGCAGGAAAAGGCCATCCAGTTCGACCAAACCCGCATGGCGCGCTTCCGCCCGGATGGCAGCGAGTTCGAGATCACCTCGAACGGCCCCTGCAACATCTGGGGACTCGCCATGGATCGCAACGGCGAAACCTTCATCCAGGAAGCCAACGACTTCGGCTACGGTGTCATGCCCTTCCACGAATACGGCAACTACCCCGGCTGCTCGAACGCCCAGTGGAAAAGCTACGCGCCGGAATTTCCCGCCACATTCATGAAACAGCGCTTCGGCGGCACCGGCCTCAGCGGCCTCGCCCTCACCGATGCCGAGGGGGCTTATCCCGCACCCTACGGCAACCTCATGCTCGTCGCGAACCCGATCACCTGCCGCATCAACACCGCCGTGATGCGACGCGACCAACCTTCGCCCGACCACTATCTCACCGACTGGCAGTTCGACAAAATCGCGGACTTCCTCACCTGCGACGATCCGTGGTTCCGCCCCGTCGCCCTCACCCTTGGGCCGGACGGATGCGTGTATATCGTGGATTGGTATAACAAGATCATCAGCCATAACGAAGTGCCGCGCGCCCATCCGGATCGCGACAAGCTCCGCGGCCGCATCTGGCGCATCAAACACAAGGATCAGAAAAGGTTCGAGGTGCCGGACTTCACCAAGCTCGACGATGCCGCCTTGGAAGCTCTCCTGAAATCCCCCTCGCTTGCGCAGACCCACATCGCCGCGCAAACCCTCGCCGACCGCAAGGTCACCGCCAAAGACCTCACCCACGTCCCGGCGCTCATGGCCCACACGCCGGATCTGGCGCGGCTCGAAACTTCCGCCGCCTCGCCCGACAAGCACCTCCGCCGCGAAACCGCGCGCGCTCTAACAGAAGCGGAGGCCTTTTCCCCCATCCTTGCCCGCCTCCGCAAAGACCCGGACAAGAACGTCCGCCGCGAGGCCATCACAAGCATCGGTTATTGGCTTGGAAAAACAGCGGACAAGAATCCGCTTCTCCTCGCCCTGCTCGACCACGAGCTCACCGCCCTAGACGAACCCAACTCGCCCAGCACCCGCAAAGGCACGATCCTGATCCGCGAAGCTTACGACCGCGAATTCGAACGCTATGTCGTGCGCCTCCTGCTCGAGCGCCACCCCGCCGAGCTCGCCGCCTTACTCGCCTCCGACGGCGCGAAGTCGCTGCCCGCCGAAAGTTTGCTGTTAGCCGCGCTCGCCCTGCCGCCCGCGCAAGCCGCACCGCTCGTCGCCTCGGCACTGGGGAAATCGAACCGCGTGCCGAACCCGCAGGAAATCCTGCTGCTCGTGCAAGCCATCGACCAATCCGGCGTTGCGGAAATGCTGCGTGCCAAGCTCAAGGATCCCGCCACCGGCCAAGCCATCATCGACGCACTGCTCGCCAACAAAAGCCGCATCGCCCCGCAGAAAATCGAGTCGCTCATCGCCGAGCCCGTCGATCAGCTCCTCCAAGGCAACGCCGACGATCTGAAGCGCGGCGTGGGGCTCAGCGCCGCCTTCGGTTTGAAAAACACGGCGGACCGCCTCCACGGGATCGCCATCGATTCCCCCGACAACGCGCTCCGCATCGCTGCGCTCGATGCCCTCGCCGCGCAGCAGAACGCCAACCCGGTTCCCCTCGCCGCACTCCTGAAGAATGACAACCAGGAACTCAGGCTCGCCACGCTCCGCGCCCTTGCCAACTCCCGCGCGAAGGATGCGGAAACCGCCACCATCGAAGGCCTGCCCCAAGTCCCCGGCCAGTTCCGCGCCCAGGTCATCGAGATCCTCAGTTCGCACAAAAGCGGAGCCTCCGCCCTCGTCGCCGCCAACCTCTCGCAAAAACTCAAGCCCGAAGACCTCAGCGCGATCGCGCTCAACCGCTTGCAAACCGTCCTCGGCAATGATCCGGAACTTGGAAAACTCCTCAACCAGCTCGGCGACAAGTTCCGCCCCGTCCTCCAGCTCAACGGCAAGGACAACGCCTTCATCCCCACCGGCATCACCCTCAAGGGAGCGTTCACCATCGAGGCATGGGTGAAACTCAACCCCGGCATCGACCAGAATGACAGCCTCGGCGGATCGCCCGGACTGCTCGACATCAACTTCTTCGGAGAAACGCTCCGCATCTACGGCGGCAGCAAGCCGGGCGATGCCATCATTGCGAAAAAGAAAATCACCGCCGACCTCTGGACCCACATCGCCGTCACCCGCGATGCCTCCGGCGCTTGCAAAATCTACATGAACGGCGAACTCGACAACGCCGCATCGAAACCCATCCCCCACGACATCCCCGATTTCCGCATCGGCTGGAGCACAACGAATCAAGGCACCCACGGGCAGTTCGCCGAATACCGCATCTGGAGCCGCGAGCGCAGCGGGGAGGAAATCCGCGCCCACTTCGACCGCAGCGTCCCCGGCGGCGACAGCGCCCTGCTCTTCAACAGCACCAACGGCCAAGGCTGGGGCAAAACCCACCCCGACGCCGCATTGGTCCGCACGCTCGACGTGCCGCCCGTCATGAGCGAGGCGCAGGCGAAAACCTTCGACGAAAAATACCAGCACTACCTTGCCCTCGCCAAATCCCCCGGTGATCCCGTGGCCGGTCAAGCCCTCTCCGCCCTCTGCATCGCCTGCCACCAGATCGGCAGCACCGGCGGAACCATGGGCCCGAATCTCAGCTCCGTCGGTGCCATGGGCCCGGAGGCCATCGTCCGCAACATCCTCACCCCCAACGCCGCCATCGAGCCCGGCTACCGCATCTTCCGTGTCACCCTCAAGGACGGCTCGCTCCTCGATGCCTTCTTCGTCAGCGAGGACAAGAACGCGGTCGTCGTCCGCCAGATGGGCGCCGAAGACCGCCGCATCGAACGCAAGGACATCGCCTCCACCCAATTCCTCCGCCAATCCCTCATGCCCGAAGGCTTGCTTGACTCCCTAAGCGACCAGCAGCGCAAGGATCTGCTTTCGTATCTGATGTCGTTGAAATGAAGTGGCTGGGACTTGCGCCTGAACTCCTGATTTCCTCTGAATTAGGAATTGGAGATATCCTACGACCGCCGCGCAGCGAGGCAGATTCCGATGAGTGGGCGCGCCCCCCAAAATTTGGTTCGCGAAACCCGATCGCGGTTTCTAGGTTTCCGCATGGCAAGCATCGGCACTCCTTTCACCGACGGCGCGACGCGCGTAATGCTCTGCGGCTCGGGCGAGCTCGGGAAGGAGGTGGTGATCGAGTTGCAGCGCTACGGGGTCGAGGTCATCGCGGTGGACAGCTACGCAAACGCGCCGGCGATGCAGGTGGCGGATCGCTCTCATGTCGTCAACATGCTCGACGGGTCGGCGCTGCGGGCGGTGATCGAGGCCGAGCGCCCGCATCTGATCGTGCCCGAGGTGGAGGCGATCGCGACGGACACGCTGGCGGAAATCGAGGCGGCGGGACTTGCCACCGTCATCCCCACGGCGCGGGCCACCCAGCTGACGATGAACCGTGAGGGCATCCGCCGGCTCGCCGCCGAGGAACTGGGTTTGAAAACCTCTCCTTACCGTTTCGCCGCCACCGAGGAGGAATACCTCGCCGCGGTCGCGGAGATCGGGCTGCCTTGCGTGGTGAAACCGATCATGAGTTCCTCGGGAAAAGGCCAGAGCACGGTGAAGCGTCCCGAGGACATAAAAGCTGCGTGGGATTACGCGCAGAAAGGCGGCCGGGCGGGGAAGGGGAAGGTGATCGTAGAGGGCTTCGTCGATTTCGATTACGAGATCACCCAACTCACCGTGCGCCACGCGGGCGGCACGTCGTTTTGCGAACCCATCGGGCACATCCAGATCGAAGGCGACTACCGCGAGAGTTGGCAGCCGCAGCCGATGAGCGGCCTTGCGCGTGAGAGGGCGATGGGATGCGCGAAGGCCGTCACCGATGCGCTGGGTGGGCGCGGGATTTTCGGCGTGGAGCTCTTTGTGAAAGGCGATGAGATCATCTTTTCCGAAGTCTCTCCGCGTCCCCATGACACCGGAATGGTGACGATGATTTCGCAGGATCTTTCGCAGTTCGCACTTCATGCGCGCGCGATTCTCGGGCTGCCCATTCCGGAGGTCCGGCTGTATGGTCCTTCGGCTTCGGCAGTGCTGCTCGTCGAGGGGGAATCGCAATCGATTTCCTACGGTGGCCTCGAAAACGCCCTCGCCCAGCCCGATACCCAGATCCGCCTTTTCGGGAAACCCAATGTCGCGGGCAAACGCCGCATGGGCGTCGCGCTCGCAAGGGACAGTGATATCGAAAAGGCGCGCGAAAAAGCCCGCAACGCCATCGCCGTGATCAAGGTGGGCCTTTGAGTGGCTGCCATGCCTTGTTACGTTTTGCCGGAAAAATTCCTGCCTGATCGTTTCCCCCCGTGAGGGTGCTGCTTCCGCTAGCGTTTTGGATTTTCCTGGGGATGCAGGGTCTGCGGGCGCATGTGGTCACGCAGCTATATGGCGAGTGGCGGCCGGGAACTCCATGGGAAATGGAGATATGGTTCGACGCGGGTTATGCCGTGCCGGAGCGGCGCGGAGACATGAACTCGCCTGCGCCGCAACGCGAATGGCTGGTGGAAATGGGGGAAACGGGATGGAAGGAACTGCGAGCCGAGGCGGAACGCTACCTGCGGGAATCGCTGGTGATCTCACGCGGAGGTGAGGCGGTGGGATGGGAAGTGGCGTTCCCGGATTTCGAGACGGTTCCTCCGGATTTTCCCTTAAGGATGAATGGCGGCGCCTATTTCCGGATGAGGCTGAGCGCGGTGGAATCCGTGCCCGGCGCCTTACAGCTGGATTGGAAGGGCGGGGATAGGCCGTCACTCGTTCTGCGGCTGCCGGGCGAAGAGGCTTCGTATCTGACATTCGCGCCGGGCGAGTCGCGTGAGTTGGAAAAGGGCGGCCGGCTGCCATGGCACGAAACTTTCCGGGAGGGCTTCCTGCATGTTTTGCCGGATGGGCTGGATCACGTTCTGTTTGTGATGGGGTTGTTTTTTACCGCAGGTCTTGGCGTCCGTTGGTTGCGCAATCGCTGGCATTCACGGCGGCGCATACGCTGACGCTGGGGCTCGCAGCAGCGGGATGGGTGCGTGTTTCGGGAAGCTGGGTGGAACCGTTGATCGCCCTCAGCCTTGTGGCGGTGGCTTTGGAGAATCTGCGCGAGCGGAAGGAGCGCTGCCAATGGCTGCGGCTGGCGATCGTGTTCGGCTTCGGACTGATCCACGGGCTGGGATTCGCCGGTGCGCTTTCCGCCTGGTTACAGCCCGGTGAAGGTTTCCTGACAGCCTTGGTTTCCGCGAACCTGGGTGTGGAGGCGGCACAGGTCGCCCTGCTTTCCTTCGCGTGGCTCCTGACCTTGTGCTGGCACCATACCACTGCGTTTCAACGGGTGAGAATGGCCGGATGTTTGGCCATAGCCGGAATGGGATGCTTCTGGATCTTCGAGCGGATGGGAATGATCGGTTGAGGCGCTAACCCCCGAATGTGAATGTGATGCCCTTGCGCTTCCACTTCTCGGCGATTTCCTTCTCCAGCTCCTCGTAGCTGCGGCCATCCAGCAGGACGGTAATGGCCGCCTCATCTGTTTTTCCTTCGTGAAGGGCGACCAGAAACGCCTTCACGCGTTTGGCGTCGCCATCGCCATCGAAGTGAAAGAAGTAATAAACAAGCAATGCGGAGATGCCGTAGGTCTGGTTCGCGTTGGCGACGAATGTCCGGTAGTCTTGGAAAAAGAACGGCTTCAAGGAGTTGATGCGGATTTCTTTGCCCAGGTTGCGTCCACCCGTTCCTCCCTTGCCGTATGCGGTTACATATTCCTTGAGCGCGTTCAGATTCACCTGCACGCCATAGGTGCCCATCGTGTATGGCGTGACGGCCACGTATTCAGCCAGCCCCTCGGTGAACCAGCCTCTGGACCCCGCCTCGAAAAAAGGGTTCGGGGTGAGCTGGTGTGTGATTTCATGGGGCAATGTCTTGTTCGTTTTGTCACGATCCAGAACATACGTTTTGCCGACGAGCCGGACGCCCAGGCTGGTGAGCGGAACCATGATGATTCCCTTGTCCCCCATGAACACCCCGGCGCTTCCGGGCGGCCCCCCTTCCTTGATGTAGTCGGCCTCATTTTCAAAAAGCAGGATCTGGTATTTTCCGTCGATCTGTCTCCCGCCTGTCATGCCGATGGGCAATGTCATGCAATACAGGTGGGTGGCCTCGAACATCCGCGCAAATCCCCGCACGACTGAGCTGGCGAGCCGGACATCGCAGACATAACGGTAGTTTGTAGCGCTCCCTCGGAAGTTGGACAGCCATTTGTGTTATTCAGGCTGCTTGGTTGCATTGTTGTTGGTGGTATTGGTTTGGGGAGAGGTATTTGAGGGACTGGTGGGGGCGGTGGTTG
>JAIXQS010000109.1 GCA_027485615.1 Verrucomicrobiaceae bacterium | reverse complement strand
TTCGTAGAGGAAGCTTTCCTTGTGATGCGCGAGGCACCATTTCGCCATGATGGAACCGCCGCGTGACACGATGCCGGTCATGCGCTTTGCCGCGAGTGGGACGTACGGCAAGCGGACGCCCGCGTGGATGGTGAAATAATCGACGCCCTGCTCGGCCTGCTCGATGAGGGTGTCGCGGTAAAGTTCCCAAGTGAGATCCTCGGCCTTGCCGTTGACCTTTTCGAGCGCCTGATAGATCGGCACGGTGCCAATGGGCACGGGCGAGTTGCGCAGGATCCACTCGCGGGTGGCGTGGATGTTTTTGCCGGTGGAGAGATCCATCACGGTGTCCGCGCCCCACTTCGTGGCCCAGCGCATTTTCTCCACCTCCTCCTCGATGGATGAGGCGACGGCGGAGTTGCCGATGTTCGCGTTGATCTTCACGAGGAAATTGCGACCGATGATCATCGGTTCGCATTCCGGGTGGTTGATGTTGAGAGGGATGATCGCGCGTCCGGCGGCGACCTCGCTGCGGACGAACTCCGGGGTGATCTCCGCCGGGATGCGCTGCGGGAAACGCTTGAAAATGCCGGGGGTGTAGGGGCTGTCCGGGGATTGGGTGGAACCGGCGTGCTGCTTGTTGAGATCGTTGCGGACGATGTCGTCCTTCATGTCGGAAATCTTCGCACGGCGCATGTTTTCGCGGATCGCGATGAACTCCATCTCGGGAGTGATGATGCCGTTGTCCGCATACCATTTCTGGGTGACAGGCTTATCCTTAGCACGCAGCGGCTTGCGGCGCTCGGCGCTGAGGCCGGAGAACTCGACGAACTTGTTTGCACGCTCCGATTTTGAGGCGAACTCCGCGTGTTTCTCGGTGAGATAGCCGTTGTCCTGCGGTTGCACTTCGCGGCCATCGTAGGCTTCGACATCGCCGCGTTTCAAAATCCAGTCACGGCGGAGAGCGGGAAGACCTTCTTCGGAAGTGCCTTTGAAATCGGGATCTCCCCATGGGCCGGAGCAGTCATAGACGCGGACAGATTCGTTTTTCTCGATGCGGCCGTTGTAAGCCTTCGTGTCATGCAATGTGATCTCACGCATGGGCACCCTTACCTCCGGATGGATCTCGCCGGAAACATAGACGCGGGTGGAGGCAGGCAGCGGGGCGCGGGATTCGTCGTGTTTCGTTTCCTGGCCGGTGGTTTCTTCGGGGCTGATCATGGTGGTGTCGGTTTCGGTGGGATCGGAAACCGGACGGAAACAGGAAAGCCACCATGGCTCGCCCGACTCCCTCCGGCGGCATGATCCGCTTCAGGTTCGAAGGGTTTTTCCCGCGCGTCGGAAAATCTCGGCCAACCGTTCGGATGGCTCCCCTGTCTTGGGTCGGATCGTCGGCTGGCGGGCGCGGGCTGTCAAGAACCCGGAACGGTTGAGACGGGACGCCTGCGCAGCGAGTCCCAGCCATAGAGGGCGATGGCCAGCCAGATCAGCCCGAAGGAGAGGAGGCGCACGGTGGTCATCGGCTCGCCGTAGATTTTCCAGCCGATGAAAAACTGCATGGTCGGCCCGATGAACTGGAGCATGCCGAGGGTGCTGAGGCGGATGTTGCGGCTCGCGAATGCGAAAAGCAGCAACGGCACGGCGGTGACAAGTCCCGTGCCGGCGATCAGTAGCGCATGCGGCCAGCTATTCCCGAACGCTTGCGGCACGCTGGAATGCGCCATGAAAAGCCAAGCCAACGCGAAGGGCACGAGCACGGTCGTCTCCACCGCCAAGCCGTCGAGCGCACCTAGCGGCGAACGTTTCCTGACCACTCCGTAAAGCGAGAAAGAACTCCCCAACGCCAAGGCCACCCACGGGAAATGCCCGACACCCGGCACCTGCAGCAAGACCCCGGAAAACGCCGTCGCGATGGCCGCGAGCTGGAGGCGGCTGTGCCTCTCGCCGAACCACAGCGCCCCGAAGAGCATGTTGAAAAACGGGTTAATGTAGTAGCCCAGCGCGCCCTCAATCATCCGGTCATTTAACGTCGCCCAGACATACAGCAGCCAGTTTCCCGCGATCAGCGCGCCGGAAAGGAAATGCCACACGATCACCCGGCGATCCGCACTGATGCCTTTTCTCCTCAATAACAGCAGCGGCCACAGCGCCAGGAACGTCCAGCAAGTGCGCTGCGCCACCAGGCTCGTGGCACCCATGAACTCGAGCTGTTTCCAATAGATCGGCAGCACCCCCCAGATGCCGAAGGCCACGATCCCCGCCCATAACCCTTTCACGCCACCTGTCACTCCTTTCGATAAAACGCCGCCACCCGCTTGGCAATCCCGCCCTCTCGCTTTTCATGTGATCCGCGGAGCCTACCGTTATCGGTCAAACATGGGGTTTGCGCTCCCCCGGCGTTGGCGCGGCGCGCGTCGGCGTTCCGGTTGTTGTTTGACGTTTCGCAATCAAGGCCTATGGAAAGGTGCATGGATCTTTCCGATTTCCGAAAAGAATACTCCGCCCGGGGTCTGCGACGCGAGGATCTGAGCGACGACCCGGCGGAGGTTTTTGAAAAATGGTTCAAACAGGCCACGGAACTCCATGTCCACGAACCGAATGCGATGACCCTGGCCAC
>JAIXQS010000135.1 GCA_027485615.1 Verrucomicrobiaceae bacterium | reverse complement strand
CTCCAAGCGCCGGCACCTCGAATCAAACGGTCATCTTCACGCCCGCCGATACGGCAAACTACAATCCGGTTTCCTTCACGGTAGGCGTCACGGTCAACCCGGTGGCGCTCAACTCCAGCAACATCGCCTTCACCGGCCCTGCCAACCTTGTTTACAGCGGGACTCAAAAAACATTCACCGCCTCCGCCTCGGGTATCTCCACCGGATTTAACTACAGCTACAGCGGAATCGGCGGCACAAGCTACGGCCCGACGCCGACACCACCGACCAACGCTGGCAGCTACGCGGTCACGGCAACGGTGACCAATCCGAACTATACTGGGAGCGCCACCCAGACCTTCACGATCACCACCAACCCCACGATCACTTTGGCAGACTACATAAAGAGCTTTGGATTGAGCGGGGCCGACGCCGATGGCACGGCGGATCCGGACGGCGATGGAGTGAACAACAACGCCGAGATGGCCTTCGGCACAGATCCATCCGACGGCGCGAGTCATGCGACCACCTTGGTCAGCAGCACTGATACGATCAAATTATTATACACGCAGCGCAACAGCGGGGTGAGCTATACCGTCAAGTCGTTCACCGATTTAAGCACTCCGTTTGACAGTGGGGGCACGCTGGTCACGCCTACGCTGACCAATCCACAGCCTGGGGATATTCGCTACGGCTACACACAGTATGAGGCAAGCCTGAGCACGGGATCATCCAATAGAGGATTTCTGCGAGTGAAGGCAGTGCTGGCGGCTGCTCCGGTGGCCGGTGCGGCCACCCCGGTTAGCCCTGACAATGCCACCGGTGCGGTCACGGGGTCGGCATCGTTCACGGATCCTGAGGGATGGTCTCTGACCTTCAGCGCCACGGGCACTTCCGCTGGCGGCGGCACCGTCAGCGTCGATTCCGTTACCGGGGAGTTCACCTATACGCCCACCCAGGCTCAGCGGCAAGCTGCGACGTCCAACACCACCGACACCTTCACTATCACAGCGTCCAACGGCGCCAACAGCACCGACCAGACCATCACCGTCGCAGTGGGGGCTGATGCTCCAGTCGCAGGATCGCCCATCGTGGGCAGCCCCGACATCGTCACTGGCGCGGTCACCGGCTCGGCCTCGTTCATGGATCCCGCCGGACGCACGCTGACCTTCAGCGCCACAGGTACTTCCGCTGGCGGCGGCAGCGTCAGCGTCGATCCCGTTACCGGGGCGTTCACCTATACGCCCACCCAGGCTCAGCGGCAAGCTGCCACGTCCAACACCACCGACACCTTCATCATCACAGCTTCCAACGGCGCCAACAGCGCCGACCAGACGGTGACCGTCGCCTTGGCCGTCCCACCCACCGCCACACAACTCAAACACGCTGGCTTCAGTGCCACTGACCTCAAGAGTGCTGGTTTCACTGCAACGGATCTTAAGGACGCTGGCTTCAGTGGGGCCGAGCTCAAGACCGCCGGCTACTCCGCCGCCGACCTCAAGACTGCGGGCTTCAGCGCTGCAGAACTCAAGAGTGCCGATTTCACCGCCTCCGAACTCAAGGCCGCTGGTTTCAGTGCCGCCGAGCTCAAGGCCGCTTGGTTCACGGCTTCCGACCTCAAGACCGCTGGCTTCAGTGCCGCAGATCTCAAGACTGCTGGCTTCAGCGCCTCCGACCTCAAGACTTCTGGCTTCAGCGCAACGGAACTTAAGGACGCTGGTTTCGGTGGCACCGAGCTCAAGGCAGCTGGGTTCACGGCATCCGAGCTCAGGATCGCTAGCTTCAATGCCGCAGATCTCAAGACCGCCGGTTTCGGTGCAACGGATCTTAAGGACGCTGGTTTCGGTGGCACCGAGCTCAAGGCAGCTGTCTTCAGTGCCGCCGAGCTTAAGGTCGCTTGGTTCACGGCTTCCGACCTCAAGACCGCTGGCTTCAGTGCAATGGATCTTAAGGCTGCTGGTTTCACCGCCTCCGAACTCAAGGCTACTGGATTCAGTGGCACCGAGCTCAAGGACGCCGGGTTCACGGCCTCCGAGCTTAAGGATGCTGGCTTCAGCGCCGCAGATCTCAAGGCTGCTGGCTTCACTGCCGACGAAGCCGCAGCTGCCGGCTACACTTCCGATGAGCTCATTGCCGCCGGGTACGAGGTGTAAGCCCCGGTCGGCGGTTAGTGAAAGCAATCCCCATTTTCCCGCCCTCTGGTCCGACCCAGGTATCGATGGATCGAGTGCTCACCGACAAGCGCTTCGCCAGTTCCTTCTTCTTGATCAGGGTTGGCTGAATGAAGCCCGAGCTTCCACCATCTTCGAGCGGTTGGCTTGTGTTGGATGTCCGGGCGGGATGCTTGAGGATTGTGGCTTTCATGGTTGTGCATCGTTGGTTGTGTCAACGCATGGATTGTCCTGACGACAGGACAAGCGCTCCAATCGCTGCTTGATCGACCATTTGAGTTCCGGAGGCACCCACCCGTCAGGCGGGCGGATTGAAAACCACGCCTTTGCGGCTTCCGCATCCACGATCTCCCGGTAGTGACGGAAGATCATTTTCGGAGAGTTGCCAGCCTCCAGAGAGGTCCGTGCCACGTCGCCGGTCTCCGCTACCCGGTAGCTGATGAACGAGTGCCTGAGGGCATTCTGACGCCATCCGCCGGGGATTTTCGCCTTCACGGCAGTGTCGCCCAGAGCTCCGGCGTAGTCGGTGATGGATATGATCTTTCCAGTCTCGCCGCGCCAGGGGGTGAGCCATGCCTTCAGGTTGTCGGAAAGCGGAACGAGTCGCCGTGCCGCCGTCTTGGCTTTCTTGCCTGCGATCTCGATGTGGCCGCGATCCCACTTGATGTCCTCCCAATCGAGGCGGTGGATTTCAGCTGACCGAATGCCTGCGAACGCTCCGATGGCCATGAGGGGGAGGATGCGGGCGTGGGCCGCTAAAAGCAGCCGTTCCATTTCCTCCGGAGTGAAGATTTCAATTTCAGTCTCCTCCTGCTTGAACGACTCGCTTTGTTCGGCAGCGGTTTTCCGGTCGGGGTGAAGGTAGCCGTTGCGTTTGGCAAATCCGAACATCGTGACGATGTTGCGGCGGATGCAGTTCTTGCTGACGGGACCGAGTCCTTTGAGCCCCTTGAGAAAGCGGTTGATGTCGGCGACTGTCACGTCAGTGATGTTGCCCTTAACGCAATCTGTGAACCGCTTCAGGTTAGCCTTGCAGTTCCGGATATAGATCTCGGTGACACCGCTGCCGCGTCGGGATTCGACAAACTCATCGGCTGTCTGGACGATGGTTCTAACCGCGAGCAGGTCGATTCGATTTGCAGCGTAGAACCTGACGGCATCGGTAAGAGTGATTTCTCCGGCTGTCTTTCGTGCGCTGGCCCATTCGTCCATGGCGGCGGTTAGACTGACGCCAAATTCTTGGGCCTTCCGCTCGCAGTGGCGAAGGAGCTCAAGTTCACGCTTGGTCACCTCGTCACAGGTGCTCCACCCATTGATAAGTCTGACCGTGGTCTGCTGAGCGATCAGGCGGGCTTCCTCCATGCAGGCGAGGTGGCGAACCTTTCTCTGGCCACCTTCCTTCCAATAGAGGGAGAACATTGAGTAGCCGTCCTTGCGATTGACGGTGTAGATCTTGACTCTCGCGGGACCGGTTCCGATCTCTACGATACTGCTGCGTTTACGTTTTCGGGTCATCGGACCCGGTCGCCGTGTCAAGTGTGCTGGAATTCTTTCTGGAATTCCTGTCTCAGCCCCTTGATAAACGTCACAATCAATTGATTGTGAGTGAGTTGTGGGATCTGTTTTTAATGATAGCGGAACAGGGAGGGAACCCTGCCGACGGTGCGGTTTTCTTCATATTTATGGGTATCTGTGCGTTGGTGGGTTGGCCGGGGTGCCGCAGGGTGTGCGGTCCTGAACGGTCGTTTTGTGTGGAATCCGTGTGGAATCCGTGGATTCTGTCGCGGATTTCGGTAGGATTCGCGCACCGAACAGGTGCCGCCGCTCTCCCGGGAATCCGGTAGCTGGCGTGGCTGGTCAGGTAATCATCCATCCGTCACACCTCTGCCAGATCGGTGAGTCGGATCAAGGGCTTTTCGAAGTCGCATGGAAAGGGGGATTCATTCTCCTGCATAGACACAATCCGACCTAGTTTGGCGGAGTCGAGACCCGGAAGTTCCTATAACGGGCCGAGCGGGTGAACATGTGCCTCAGGCCAATCCTTCCATCGGTGATCACAGGCAGCTTCGCGTTGTGCAGGTGGCAGTAGCGGACCCCGTCGGGATTTTCAATCCGGAGATGGATGTCGCGGCTCCGCTTGATGACCGTGATGTGGTGCTTCACCCCCGACGCGAATAGTGAATCGAAGCGGTAGTCGGGCACAAGTTCCGTGCCATTCAGTCCTTTGGCGTGCGGCAGGTAGCGGCGGCCGCGGATGTAGGATGTTTTCTCCTGTCCGGAGTCTCCGAACGCGGCGTAGCTGAGATGATAGGCGTGCATGTTGTCGTAGTAGGTGCTCATGGCGGGCACTTTGCGCAGTTCGTTCCACTTCGTGATGTCTTTGGCGAACCTGCCTTTGCCGCTACCGGTGGCTTGGATGTAGAGGATGGTCACGAACTGGGATGCCTCGTCGGTGCGGGTGTAGTCGTATTCAATCTTGAGGTCGCCCGCGAACTCCTGCTTCGTCCAGAGTACCATGTGGTGGGCGTCGTTCTTGGATTCGGGGCCGGCGGTGAGCGTCATGCCCTCCGGACTGTTGGTCACGGTGCCGACCTCGCCGTCGAGAAACCATTTCTCTTTCCATGAGCCTACACCCTTGTCGGCGAAGACTTCCTGCCAGTTACCAGCGGCGGCATGTTGGAAAGCGGCATGCTCTTTTGCATCCTTATCCGCCTCGGCGCGGGTCTGCGAAACTCCCATCGCAACCAGCAGAACTAGGGCGGTTATCTGTGAGATGGGCATTATCTTACGAAATCGAGAATTCTCTTTTGCTCGCCTTTTTGAATGGTTACCACGCCTTTATCGTAATCTGCATTGAGAAAGGGGCTTTCGAGAACTTTCGGCGGGGTGTAATCGACGGGTTTTTCGTTGATGATCGGTGTTTTTTTCTGGCTGGAGTCGAAGGTGATGAGGTCGCCATAAAGGGTTTGGTAAACCAGCAGCGTGCCTTTCATTTCCGGCTTGCTGGCCTTCACCTTCGTCTTGAAGTCGTCGAAGGTTTTGAAATCTTTTTTTGCCATGACTTCGAGGATGACGGGGGCGAAATCGTCTTTGGGTAGGATCGTCCTGCCTGGAGGAGCGATGCGTATGTCGCCCTCAATCGATGGGTTCGAGACTTCCTTTTTCGTGAGTTCGAATGCACTGCCGACCACGCGTATGGCGGCGTAGGCTCCTTTTGTCTCGACGAAAACCAGATCGCCGTCGCGCACGGGTTCGCCGATGCCTTCCTCCGAGATCCAGACGATCATGGGGCCGCCGGCTTTGTGGCCTTTGAGCTTTTGGGTGACTAGGCTGCCCTTGCTCTGCACCGACCAGTGGCCGTTGAGCACGTCGCGCGCCTTGCCCGCAGGCCGGACGACGGGGACGATGCGCGCGCCGGGGCTATCGCCGAAGACGACGCCCTGCCAGCGGCTTTGGGCGCTGATGTGAACCCAGTCTTTCAGAGGCCGCGCCTCGGTCATCAGGGTGCCGATGGTGAATGCGGGATCGCAGTAGCTGTAGCGGACGATGCCGCCGCCATCGGTGCGGAATTTGTTGGGTGTTACGCCATCCGCCATCACTGCGTTTTCGGTGCCTTGCCGGCCAAGTCCCTGGGCGCGCTGGCGGATTTCATAAGGCCCGTCCGCGCGGGAAGATCGGGCGATTTCCGCCACCACGGCGGGCGGTTGGTAGTCGCTGAGCAATGCGTTAAGCTCGGTGGTGGCGTCCTTGTCCTGCGTGCCGATGCCGAAATAATACCAGCCGAGGGCGGGGATTCCATGGGTGCTATGTTTGAAGCCGTTCACGTTGCGGACGCGGGTCTTGCCGCCGCCTTCCACTCCATGGAGTTGTTCCTGGGACCAATAGGCCCAGTAGAGATCGAGCAGCATTTCGGCGGAGCGGCGCACCTCCGGCTCGCCGAAGTCGCGGAAATTGTGAAATCCCTTTAGCCAGACGGTATTGTAACCGGGGCACATGATCTCGATGCAGACGCCCTTTTTCGCCCGCTCGCGGCAATAGACGACGATGTATTCGTTCCATGCGCGGTAGTGTTGCTCAAGCGTGGAGCCGCCATCGAGTTTCAGTTCGCGGTAGTCGGGTTTGTTTCTCGCGATCTTGGAAAAGTGCCAATGCGTTGTGAAATCCATCGCGTGATGGTTCTCGGTGCTGTGAAATTCCCAGGTCTTCGTCGTGGCGTGGTCCGGCTTGTTGTATTTCGCGCTCGTCTTGACGTAGATCCAGATCGGCTTGAGGCAGGCGGCCTCGGTCTCGGCGGTGAGCCGACCGGCGTGGACTTTGCCGTTCGGGCCATACATGTCGATGAGTCGCATGACGATGTCCGCATGCCAATGGAAGCTATCGCGGTCGATGATGTCCTTGGGATGGTCGAGATAGTGTTGGGCATTTTCGACGAGGGCGGCATTGGCCTCATCAAGCATTTCGCCGAGGTAGAAGCAGCGCGCGGCGTAGCCGACGATGGAGTAGGAATAGGCGCGTGTGTAGTTTCCGCTTCCGAGACGCAGCGGCGGTTGTTTCTTGGCGCGCACCAACGGCTTTCCCGATTCAGCTTGGAACAGTGCGTTTACACGATTTCTGAATTCAGTTGGCGACTTCTCCTGAGCCGTTGCCTCGGCATTTGCACTGGCAATTAATCCGGAGTAGATCAGGGCAAGTATCCATCTGTAGGGTCGGTTCACCATTTTTTGTCTACGCTTGTCGCACCTCGCGTTTTTCAGACAACGGGATCGGCATTTTAGTGGCACCCTGTCGAAGCAGCTTTCCATTAACCCGTCATCAAAGCCGATCATCTGCATCCCTACCCAAGTGATGCACGCTCACCGGGTGGCAAGCGGTGGGAGATGGCGGGAAGTATTGGGAAGTGGCGAGAAATGGCGGATCGATACGCCTTCCATCCGTCTGGGCATATTAATTTGATTTCATGGGCGTTGGTTCATTTCCGGTTTCAAGGGTGAGTGCATGGCGATGCGTGGTGATGCCTTGCTTTTTTTGGAATCCTCATGGAATCCATCCGTCCTGTCGGCGGGCTACCCGGAACGTTCCGGAGGGTTCAATTTGAAGTCCGGCTACCAGTTGCTGGGCGAACCTAATAGGTTTGGCGGACAGGGAGGGATTGCCTCCGGCTATGCCGGTTTGCGCTGTGCGGTAAGAATACCTTGCTCGCGAAGCTCGCCCCTGCGTTCGAACCCGGTGCTTCGCGGGGTTCTCGTCCCTCCCTGAGCTGAATGGTGCATCGGCGACAAAAGCGGCCGAAGAGGTTTGCCGTTCAGAAAGGCCTGAATGGCGGACAGGGAGGGATTCGAACCCTCGGTGACATTGCTGCCACACACGCTTTCCAAGCGTGCTCATTCGACCACTCTGACACCTGCCCTTGGAGGGCGGGAAACTAGGTAAGGCGCACCGGGTGGGCAAGCTCATTTTTCGCCGAATCACCAGAGCCCGAGCCCGGTCGCCTCATCGAGGCCGCTCATGATGTTGAAACTCTGCACCGCCTGGCCGCCCGCGCCTTTGCCGAGATTGTCCTCGGCGCTCATCAGGATGACGCGATTCGTTCGGGGATCGAACTCCCAGCCGATGTCGATGAAGTTGGTGCCTGTGACCATTTTCGTATCCGCCGCCTTGCCGCGCCCGAGCAGTCGGACGAACCGCGCGTCGGCATACGCGCTGGTGAGGGCTTTCCCGATGAGTTCTGGATCAGCTCCCCCGAAGATCTTGGCGGTGGTGGTGGTGACGATGCCGGAGTTCACCGGAATCAGGTGCGGGAGAAAGGAGATCACGACCGTTTCGCCGGCGGCGAGGGTGAGTTCCTGCTCGATTTCCGAAAGGTGCCTGTGCTTCGGCACGCCGTAGGCACGCGCGCTTTCGTTGCATTCGCAAAAGAGCAGTGAGAGATCTGCCTTGCGACCTGCGCCGCTCACGCCGCTCATCGAGTTCGCGACGATGGTGGCGGGTTCGATCAGGTTTTCCCTGAGCAACGGCAAGAGCGGCAGTAGGATGCTGGTGGGGTAGCATCCGGGAGAGGCGATGAGGCTCGTGGCCTTGATCTCGTCAGCGCGGATCTCCGGAAGGCCATACACCGCCTTTTCCAAAAGGTCGGGTGCGGGGTGTGGGTGTCCGTAAAATTCCTCGTAAAGGGCCGGGCAGCGCAGCCTGAAATCCGCACTGAGATCGATCACTTTCAACCCGCGCTCTAACAGAGCACGGGCGATCTCGGCTGCGACTCCATGTGGCAAGGCAAGGAACGCGACCTCGGCGCCGGTGGCCGCGATGGCATCGGCATCCGGCTCGGAAAAAGTGAGTTCAGCGCCCGCCGCCTTCGCAAAACGCGGGAACACCTGGTCGATGCGTTTCCCCGCCTCAGCGCGAGAAGTGACCGCGACCAGTTCCACGCCCGGGTGCGTGAGCAGGATGCGCAGCAACTCCATACCGGTGTATCCGCTGGCTCCCACGATGGCTGTCTTGATTCGTTTCACGGCTTCTACATCCCATGATTTTCCGTGCTTGCCAACCCGCGAATCGACTGCTTGTTTACCCGTCCGTTCGCGTAACGGGCTATGGCGCAGTCTGGTAGCGCGCTTGCCTGGGGGGCAAGAGGCCGTGGGTTCGAATCCCGCTAGCCCGACCACGAAGGTCGTTTTTTGTGAAAACTCGCTGACCGTTCCGCCGCACCGCCACCCCTTCAACGGGCTAGCGGGATTTGTTCTTTCTGGGGATATCCGAAAGCCGCACGACCTGCTTGGCGGCGAGGAGTTTTTCCAAAAGTTCGGGATAAGCG
>JAIXQS010000014.1 GCA_027485615.1 Verrucomicrobiaceae bacterium | reverse complement strand
GAAGAAATGCTCGAAAACGAGCAAATCGATCTGGTTGCCCTTTGCACGCCAAGTGGTATTCATCCTGACCAGGCTGTGCTGGCGGCTGGGCACAAGGTCCACGTCATGACAGAGAAGCCTATGGCCACCCGATGGAACGATGGTGTGCGCATGGTCAAGGCCTGTGATGATGCTGGAGTTCGGTTGTTTGTGGTTAAACAAAACCGTCGTAACACGACCCTACAACTACTCAAGCGGGCAGTTGCAGAAAAACGCTTCGGCAAGATCCATATGGTCCACCTCAACGTCTTCTGGACCCGCCCTCAGTCGTACTACGACCAAGGCAATGGATGGCGTGGCACCTGGGAGTTTGACGGCGGTGCTTTTATGAACCAGGCCAGCCACTATGTTGATCTGCTTGACTGGCTGATTGGCCCTGTCGATAAGGTGCAGGCCATGATGAGCACCACCCGCGACATCGAGGTGGAAGACACTGGGGTGCTGAACGTCAAGTGGCGCAATGGAGCGTTGGGGTCTATGAGCGTCACGATGCTCACTTATCCTCAAAATCTTGAGGGCAGTATTACGATCCTCGGCGAAAAAGGTACCGTGCGCATTGGAGGTGTGGCAGTCAATGACATCCAGCTTTGGCAATTCGACGAGCCTAAAGACTACGACCACCAAATTCAGGATGCGAATTATGAAACCACTTCAGTCTATGGTTTTGGTCATCCCCTTTATTACAAGAACGTTGTCGATGTCATGCGCGGGGAAGCAGAGCCCGAGACTGATGGCCGTGAAGGCTTAAAGTCTCTGGAGTTGCTGATTGCCGCCTACTTGGCATCTCGCGACGGAAAAACGATTTCCTTGCCCCTGGAGTATTGATGAGTGTGACAGTACATTCCACTGCAATCGTTGATGACGGCGCTCAAATCGGCGCTGGGACCCGAATTTGGCACTGGGTCCACATCTGCGCGGGCGCACGCATCGGCTGCGCCTGCTCCTTCGGCCAGAACGTCTTTGTCGGCAACGATGTGGTCATCGGCAACAACGTCAAGGTCCAGAACAACGTCAGTGTCTACGACGCAGTCACGCTGGAAGACGATGTCTTCTGCGGCCCCAGCATGGTGTTCACCAATGTCTACAACCCGCGCAGCGCCGTGATCCGCAAGGACGAGTACCGCCGTACCCTGATCCGGCGCGGCGCCACGTTGGGGGCGAATTCAACCATCGTGTGCGGCGTGACGGTCGGCGAGTACGCCTTTGTTGGTGCGGGTGCCGTGGTGAACCACGACGTGCCGGATTACGCGCTCATGGTCGGCGTGCCCGCTCGCCAGATCGGCTGGATGAGCCAGAACGGCGAGCGCCTGAACCTGCCGCTGAGCGGCAACGCAGAGACCGTCTGCGAGCATACGGGCAAGCGCTACGAGCTGCGCGACGGCCGCTGCCGCCTCGTGGACTGAAGACAGAACAGGGATCTCATGGAATTCATCGACCTCAAGAGCCAGTACCAGCGGCTCAAGCCCCAGATCGACGCGGCGATCCAGCGTGTGCTGGACCACGGCCAGTACATCCTCGGCCCCGAAGTGGCCGAGCTCGAAGAAAAGCTGGTGGCTTATACAGGCGCCAAATACTGCATCACTGTCGCCAATGGCACCGATGCACTGCAGATTGCGCTGATGGCGCTGGGTATCGGGCCGGGCGACGAGGTCATTACCCCTGGCTTCACCTACATCGCCACCGCTGAGACCGTGGCCCTGCTGGGCGCCAAGCCGGTCTATGTGGATATCGATGCCCGCACCTATAACCTAGATCCGGCCCTGCTCGAGGCGGCTATCACGCCACGCACCAAAGCCATCATCCCGGTCAGCCTCTACGGCCAGTGCGCGGATTTCGACGCCATCAACGCCATCGCCACACGTCACGGCATTCCCGTCATCGAAGACGCAGCGCAGAGCTTCGGAGCCACTTACAAGGGCCGCAAGAGCTGCAGCCTCAGCACCATCGGTTGCGCAAGCTTCTTCCCGAGCAAGCCCCTGGGCTGCTACGGAGACGGCGGCGCCATCTTCACAAGCGACGACGAGCTGGCCAAGGTCATGCGCCAGATCGCGCGCCACGGCCAGGATCGCCGCTACCATCATGTGCGCGTCGGCGTGAACAGCCGCCTCGATACGCTGCAGGCCGCGATCCTGCTGCCCAAGCTGGCGGTGCTTCACGAGGAGCTGGATCAGCGCCAGAAGGTGGCAGCGCGTTACACCCGCCTGTTGAACGAGGCTGGCGTCAAGGCCACGCCTCAGGTGCAGGCGCACAACGTCAGCGCCTGGGCGCAGTACACGGTGCGTGTGCCGGGGCGTGATCAGGTCCAGAAGACGCTGAGCGAGGCCGGCGTTCCCACGGCGGTGCACTATCCGATCCCGCTGAATAAGCAGCCAGCCGTCGCTGACGCCCATGCCCGTCTGCCGGTGGGGGACGAGATCGCCGTGCAGGTCATGAGCCTGCCCATGAGCCCGAATCTGAGCGAAGACGATCAGAACCGGGTCGTCGCTGCCCTGAAGGGGGCCCTTTCGTGAGCCTGTTGGACAACTTTCTCGGCAAGCGCGATCTGCTGCTGCGCTCGATCAAGGTCGAGATTCGAGCGCAACACGCCGGTACGGTGCTTGGCATGGCGTGGATTGTTCTGGGCCCACTGCTGCTGCTGTCACTGTACGGACTGATCTACGCCGTCGTATTCGACGTGCGCGTGCCAAACTTCTCCCGCTCGGAATACATCCTGAACGTGTTCTCTGGGCTGGTGCTGTTCATTGCTTTTTCTCAGGCCATGTCGGCATCGACGACGGCCCTGAGCAAGGAGCAGAAGCTCATCTTCAGCAATTTCCCGTCGGAGTTCATCCCGACCAAGTCGGTGGCAGTGGCGTATCTTGTGCTGCTGCCGGCCACGGTGTTTGTCGTGCTGGGCGACGCCGTGTTCTCCCGGGCCAGCTGGCATCTACTGCTGCTGCCCGTGGTGGCCATCCTGCAGCTGGCCTTCTCCATCGGCATTGGCTGCCTGTTGTCGCTGCTGGGCCTGGTCATGCGCGACATCAGCTTCCTGATCCAGTACATCGTGATTGCGATCCTGATCGTGACCCCGATCGCCTACACTCCAGATATGGTGCCGGCTAGGATCAAGCCTCTGCTGTACCTCAACCCGCTGTACTACTACGTCTCGGCCAATCAGCACCTGATCCTGCTGAATCAGTTGCCGCCCACGATCGAGATCGTGCTGGGCACCGCCATGTCGCTCCTCATGTTCCTGCTGGGCGTGTGGGTGTTCAAGCGTGCGCGCATGGCCATGATGGACCTGCTGTGAGCGCGGATGTCGCTATCCAGGTCGAAGGGGTCAGCAAGCGCTACCCCCTGTTCGCACACCCGTGGCACGCGGTGCGCTATCTGGCCTCACTCATCTGGCGCGGCACGGTGCCGGCGAGCCTGTCGACGGGCCATGGCGTCCAGGCCCTGTCCGACATCGGGTTCAACGTCGGCAAGGGCGAGCGCGTCGGTCTGGTGGGGCGCAACGGCGCTGGTAAATCCACCTTGCTGAAGCTGCTGGCGGGCAACTTCCCGCCCACGACTGGGCGCCTGACCATCAATGGCACGGTGTACTGCCTGTTCCCGGGCGCGGTCAGCTTCAGCTTCGAGCAGTCGGCCGAAGAGAACGCGCGCCAGTACCTCAGCTATCTGGGGCTCACACCTCAGGAACTTCAGGCCCGCATCGACGAGATCCGCGACTTCACCGAGCTGGGCGAATATTTCTACCAGCCGACCAAGAACCTGTCGCTGGGCATGCGCGTGCGTGCCGAGTTCGCGGTGGCCACGGCGCAGAGCGCCGACGTGGTCATCATCGACGAAGTCTTGGGGGCGGGCGACATCTACTGGTCGGAGAAGATTGCCCGGCGCATGGATAAGATGTGCGCCGACGGCACCACGCTGCTGCTGGTCTCCCATTCGCTGTCGCAGGTGAACCGCTACTGCGAGCGTGCGGTCTGGATCGAGCGCGGCCGCGTGCTCATGGACGGCCCGGCCCTGGAGGTCACCAAGCGCTACGAAGGTTTTCTCGAACGCCTGAGCTGGCAGACCGACGACCTCGACGACAAGAGCGTCGCGCTGGATGGTGCTGCCGAGGAAATGGGCAATGAAGTCCTGTCCGACAGCGGGCAAACCGTGACCCGTTGGCCCGGCAAGGGCGGTGTCCGGGTGACTGGGGTTTGGCTGAACGGCCGGGCGGCGCAGAAACTGGAGCTGGTAAAGAACGATCCGCTGGAGGTCCGTCTGATGCTGCGCGCCCGTGAAGCGGGTGACTACAACCTGAGATATCTGCTGACCTTCTGGGATGCCAACGGGAAACGGATGGCCGCTGTCGAGAACGAGACGGATCGTTTCTCGGTGGCGCCCTCTGCGAAGGATGGGACGCACGAGGTCTTATTTTCACGTGCCGGCTTCGGATTGAAGAGCGGGCTTTACTACCTGACGCTGACGGTCAGTGACGCCTGGGCCACTGCCCATACGACCAGTGAGTACGCCACCCGCGTGGATGTTCTCTATAAATCATTCGAGATCGAGGTGAAAGCACATGCACTCGCGGTTCAGCCCGAATCTCTGTATCAATTGAATCTTGTTTCCGGGGGAGATGCCCGATGATTGAAAAAATCCGACAGAGAGTCGCCTCGGGTCCGCGTTGTCGCGGGTTCTGGGCCGGGCTCGGTGCCGTGTTGAATCGGGCCGCCTTCCGTTTGGCCGCTTTGTCTCGCGGCTGTGTGCGATTCATGAATCAGCACGTGACGCACGGTGAATCGGACTGGTTCACCCATGGCCTGCCCGGTCTGCACCGGAAGATCGATGCCATCCTGAAGCGGCAGCGCAAGGAGTATGGCGACTACTATTACTTCTACGGCCAGCCTTATCAGGCCCTGAGCATCCTGGGCGTCTATGGCGAGCGCTCCACGGAAGAGCGTTTCGAGGCCTATGGCTTGCGCGAGCTGATCAAGCCGACGGATCGTGTGCTGGACATCGGGTGCAACTGCGGCTTCGTGGCCCTGTATACGTCGTTCCGCACGGGCTGCCGCGCCGACGGCGTGGACATCAACCCCTACATGATCGAGATCGGCAATCTGTGCGCCGAGTACCTGCGCGTGGACGACCGGGTGAAACTCACTGCGGCGCGCATCCAGGACTACGAGGCGCTCGCGCAGTATTCCGTGCTCTTCTCCTTTGCAACGCACTGGACAGACGACGAAAACTACCGTGTGCCGCTGCGTGAGCACTTCGAGCGTTGCGCGGCGTATCTGGAGGCCGGCGGTCTGCTGGTCTTCGAGACGCATGCCGCGGACGTGGGCAACGAGGCGTTCTACGAGGCGATTAAGACGTTCACGGACATCTTCACCGTTGAGTCCAAGCGCGACACGGATAAGGGTGAGCGTCACTTGTATTTGTTCCGGCGCGTTTGAACGGGCGGTCAGATAAGGTCGGCCCGGTGCCATGACGATTCTTTCAACCGCTTTCATGTTTGCAGGCCTCTTTGATTTTCGGAACCGGGATGTCCTGTTCGTCAGTTCATCCCCCGTGGACGAGGTGTGGATCCGGTCCACGGCCTTGCGCTGCCATGCCGAAGGCCTGCAGGTCGAGGTGGTCATCTGCGGTGACCGCCGCAACCGTGCGGACCACATCCTGGCACCTTATCGGGCGGCCGGGATCAAGGCGCGCGCCGGTCTGAGCTTTGCCGCGGCGGCGCGCATCCGCTGCCGTCTGGCGGTCACGGCCTCCAGCAGCCTGGACCGCAGGATCTTTCCGACGCGTGCGCGCCGCTTCATCCACATGCCGCATTCCCTAGCCAGTTTGCACATGATCTATCCCGCCGATGCGTTCGACGGGTACGACGTGCTGTTCGCGGCCGGCCCGCATCATGAGGCCGAGTTCGCGGCCATCGCGCACGCGCGCGGGCTGGGGCCGCGCGTGACGTATGCCGTAGGCTACGGCAAGCTCGACGTGCTGGCGCAGCAGCTGGCCGGGCGCGGTGCGCGTGCGCCCGGGCGTCCGCGCGTGCTGCTGGCGCCCAGCTGGGGGCCGGACAATCTGCTGGACCGCTGCGGCGTGGCGCTGGCGCAGGGGCTGCTGGCCGCCGGCCTGGACGTGGTGGTGCGTCCGCATCCCCTGTTCTTCCTGGACCACGCGCCGGTGCTGGAGGCGATCCGCGCCCTGGAGCAGCGCGAGCCGGGTTTGCGGCTGGAATCGCCGTTCACGGGCGACGACGCGATCTTCGATGCGGACGTCCTCGTGGGCGACTACTCGGGCATCGGCTTCGAGTTCGCCGCGCTGCGGGGCCGGTCTATCGTGTCGGTGGACGTGGGCCTGAAGGTGGCCAATCCCGCCTGGCAGGATCTGGGGCTGGAGCCGGTGGAAATCGGCTGCCGCAGCCGCATCGGTGCCGTGGTGGCGCCGGTCGTGGAAGAGATCGTCGAGGCCGTGCGGCGCGCCGTGGATGAAGGCGCTGATGTGCAGCCGCAGGCGCTGGCTCATATCCTTCATGGCCGTCCGGGCGGTTGCGCCGCCCGTGCCACGGCCCGGATTCAAGAATTACTGACTTCGGATAGAGCATGACAAAAGCCGTCATCCTTGCCGCCGGTTTCGGCAGCCGACTGATGCCCCTGACCAGCGACCGGCCCAAAGGCATGGTCGCCCTGATGGGCTTGCCGATGCTGGTGCGGCAGATCGCCGTGCTGCGCGCGGGCGGCGTCGAGGACATCTCGATCGTCGGCGGCTACCGCGCCGAGTGCCTGGACGCGCTGGGCCTGCCCGTCATCGCCAACCCCGCCTACGACAGCACCAATATGGTGGAGTCGCTGATGCGCGCGCGCGCGCTGTTCGACGGCAAGGACGATGTGATCATGGCCTACGGCGACATCGTCTACGAGCCGCGCGTGCTGGCGGCCCTGCTGCAGGCGTCCGGCGAAGTCGTCGTGACGGCCGATCTGGGCTGGCAGCGCCTGTGGTCCGCCCGCATGGAGGACTATGCGTCCGACGTGGAGTCCTTCCGCCTGCGCGCGGACGGCAGTCTGGCCGAACTGGGCAAGCGTCCGGGCTGCCTGGCCGAGGTCGAGGCGCAATACATCGGGCTGGTCCGTTTCCCCGCGGCCTGCCATGCCGCCCTGCTGGCCTTCTACGACGGGCTGGACCGCGCGGCCCGCTACGACGGGCAGCCTTTCCCGAAGATGTACATGACCAGCTTCATCCAGCAGTTGATCGATCGCGGCTGGAACGTGCGTCCGGCCCTGATCGAGAACGGCTGGCTGGAAGTCGACACGGTGGAGGATCTCCAGCGCTACGAAGCGCTGGCCGCCGCCGGCGGGCTGGACCCGATCTGCCGTCTGGCGCAAGCGCCCGAGCCGGCCGAACTACTGGCGCGGCTGTTGCCGGCGCCTGCGGCCGCCCCGTCTGGCGTCTGCGACATCCGTGCCGTGGCCGCGCGGCTGCTGACGCCGTCCGAACCTTCGGCCGGGACGCTGGAGGTGCTGGACCGTCTGGCGCGCAAGATCGAGATCGCGGGGGTGCTGTACCAGCGTTATGCCGAGGCCGACATGAAGGCCTTGCCCGATGCGCCGGCGGCCGGCGACACGGAAGCGGCGGCCCTGCTGGCCGCCTATCTGCTGGCCTTCGACCGGACGCAGGACCGGCGTCACCTCAACACCGTGCTCAAGGCGCTGGACGGCGCCCTGCGCTCGCCCCGGCCGGCCTGCCGCCACGAACTGGACCTGCTCTGTGCACGCAGGCTGGGTGAGCATGGCTGAGACGGTCGTCAACCTCACGGTGATCGGCGATCGTTCGTGCAGCACGACGCGCACCTATCTCGCGCACCTGCGGGCGGCCGGCTACCGGCCCCGCCGGCTCTGGCTGGTGGACTTCGGCGCCCGCACCTGGCGCGCCCGTCTGCGCAAGCTGGCGGTCTGGCGGCGCGCCCCGGCGCAGGACACGCGGTACGCCGACCTGTGCACGCGCCTGCAGGTGCAGGCCGGCTGGACGCCGATCGACCATGAGGCCGCCTGGCGGCCGGCCGACTACGCCGAGGAAGTGCGTTCGTTCCGGGCGCGCGATTTCGACGATTCGCGGCTGCACGCGCGCATGGCGCAGGCGGCCGGCGACACGGCCTTTCTGTACACGAACGGCGGGCGCGTGCCCGCCGTGCTACTGGAGCGCCCGGACATCCGGGTGCTGCACATCCATCCCGGCATCGTGCCCGATCTGCGGGGCTCGGACTGTCTGCTCTGGTCGGCCGCCGTGCGCCGCCGGCTCGGCGTGAGCTGCTTCTACATGAGCGCCGGCATCGACGAGGGCGCCCTGATCGGCCAGCGCGAATTCGCCCTGCCCCGACTGCCGGTTCTGGCCCCCTTGCTGGGGAGCGGAGAGGAGCCGACGGCATACCGAGCCCTGCTGTACGCTGTGGACCCGCACCTGCGGGCGCAACTGCTGGTGGACGTGCTGCGCGCCCACCCGGGCGCGGATCTGCGCCGTCTGCCCGCACGCGAGCAGACGCGCGCATCGCGGCCGGCCTATCTCTGGATGCATCCGCGGCTGCGACTGCAAGTCATGAAGGAATCGTTTCTGTGAAGCCGCATCTTGTCATCCTGGGCGCCGGGCCCTCGCCCGATCAGGGTCTGCCGCTGGGGCTGCAGAAGGTCACGCTCGAGCGTCGCGTTCTCGACTGGCAGCTCGACGCCTTCGCCGCGCTGGCCCCCGAGGTGAGCTTTGTCGGCGGCTACGACATCGAGCAGGTGATGCGCCACTTTCCCAAGCTCGCCTATCACTTCAACGCGGACTGGCAGGCGACGGGCAGCGTGGCCTCGCTCGCCCTGGCGCTGGATTCGTTGGCGGACCTGGCCGAAGGCCAGCGCGACCTCTACGTCGCCTACTCCGACATCCTGCTGCGGCCGGAGCTGGTGCAGGGGCTGGCGGGCGAGCCGGCCGAGCGCGTGGCGGTGGCCGTCGACACCCTGTCCGCCGGGGGCGATCGCGGCGCGAAACGGCCCGAAACGATCGAGCTGGACGGCGCGACACGCGAGTTCGTGGGCCTGATCCGGGTGCCGGCGCCGCGCGTGCCAGCCTTCCGCAGCCAGGTCATGGCCCTGTCGGGCGACATGCGTCGTGCGCATCTCTCGCGCCTGCTGGCCGAACTCGCCGCGCGTCCGGGTTGGAGCCCTGCCGGTGTTTTCGCCACCGGCAACTGGGCGCACGCCGAGCACGGCCGCTCGGTGGCGCGTTTTGTGATGGGCAGCAAGGCGGCCACGCTGGATCGGTTGCAGAACCGACTGAAGCACTCGAAGATCCTGTCCCTGGCCTATTTCACCCGGACCGCCTATGCGACCGAACGCGAGGCGACCCTGCGCTCGCTGGTGGAACGCTTCGGCACGCAGGGCCTGTTGATCGTGCGCTCGAGCGCGACCGACGAGGACGGCTTCGCGCGCGCGAACGCCGGCCGCTACCACTCCGAACTCAACGTGCCGCCGACCGTGGAAGGCCTGGGCCGCGCCGTGGACATGGTCTTCCAGTCCTATGCCGGCAACGATCCCCTGGACGAGGTCCTGGTCCAGCCGCAGCTTGAAGGCGTGCGGGCCAGCGGCGTGATGTTCACGCGCACGCTGGAGACCGGCGCGCCTTACCGCGTCATCAACTACACCGAAGGCTCCGACACCACGGCCATCACGGCGGGCGCCAGCCGCGACGGCGTGAAGCTGTACGTCTCGCGCATGGCGCCGCCCGCCGCCCTGGAGCGGTTGCCGGAGCTCGGCAGGCGGCTGGTGCAGTCGGCCGACGAGATCGAGGCCTGCGTCTGCCACGACGCGCTGGACATCGAATTCGCGCTCGATGCGGACGGCCGGCTGGTGACCCTGCAGGTGCGTCCCCTGATGGTGAGCGATGCGCACCAGGATCGCGGACGCGACGAGGACGTGGCGGACTCGCTGAGCGGCATCCGTGAGACGCTGCGACAGTTGACGCCGCCGCCGCCGGGCCAGGTCGGGCGGCAGACGGCCTGGAGCGTCATGGCGGACTGGAACCCGGCGGAAATCGTTGGCCTGACGCCCGCGCCTCTGGCGTTGGACCTGTACCGCAAGATCATCACCGACCGGGTGTGGGCGCAGCAGCGGCACGAGGTCGGTTACCGTGATGTGCGCGAGTGGCCCCTGATCCGCAGCTTCGGCGGCCAGGCGTTTGTCGATGTCCGTGCCAGCCTGAACTCCTTTCTGCCCGCCGCGCTGTCGGATGCGCTGGCGCAAAGCCTGGTCGAGTACGCCCTGGCGCGTCTGAAGGCGGATCCTTCGCTGCACGACAAGCTCGAGTTCGAACTCGTTCCGACCTGCCTGGATTTCGGTTATCAGGATTGGGAGCGGCGCTACCTGACGGCCGGCACCTGCCGTGCAGAGGATCTGGCCGTGCTGCGCGAGGGCCTGCGGCAGGTCACGCGCGCGATCGTGTTACGCGCGCCGTGCGACATCGCCTACGCGCAGAGCTTGGAAGCGGAATGCCCTGCTCTGGCGCGCGTGCGCGAGCCGTTCGCGGACTGGTTACGCGCCGTGCTGCAGGCCTGCTCGGCGCGAGGGGCCTTGTGCTTCGCGCATCTGGCGCGCGGCGGCTTTGTCGTTGCCGCCTTGCTGCGCTCGGCCGTGGCGCGTGGTTTGCTGACGGATGAACGCCGGGCCCTGCTGATGGAAAGCATCTCCGGCGTCGGGCGCATGCTGACCGACGCCGCAGCCCAGGTCCGCGCGGGGCAGTTGAGCCGGGAGGCCTTCATCGAGCGCTTCGGCCATCTGCGGCCCGGGACCTACGACATCACGAAGCCGGCCTACCGCGACCAGCCGGCTCTGTATCTGGACCCGATCATCGCGGTCTCGCAAGTGCCGGAACTGCCGGTCTTCGCGTGGACGCCGCAGGAGCGCGAGGCGCTGGCCGGTCCACTGGCCGAGTTGGACATCGGCCTGGACGTGGACGGCCTGCTGGAGTTCGCGCACCAAGCGGTGGCCGGGCGCGAGTACGCCAAGTTCGTGTTCACGCGCCTGCTGTCGGCGGCGCTGGACGGTCTGGCGCAGCACGCGCAAAAGCTCGGCATTCCCGCCGAACTGCACGACAGCATGCCCCTGTCGGTCTGGCTGGACCAGTCGGTCGAAGCCTGGGGTCGTGCCGAGGCGCGTCAGACTCTGATCGAATCGACCGAGCGGCGCCACCGCCAACACCGTCTTGCAAGTCTGATCTTCTTGCCGCCCGTGCTGACCGGGGTGGACGAGATCCACGCCTTTGAGGTGCCGCACAGCGAGCCGACGTTCATTACCACGCGCAAGGCGCAAGCCGTTTTGCGGGTCGTTCACGCCGGGGAGGTAGTGGAGCGACACCAGGTGGAAGGGTGTGTGGTGGCAATCACCAATGCCGACCCGGGTTTTGACTATCTTTTCGCACTGGGCATACGCGGCCTGATGACGGCTTATGGTGGCCCCAACTCGCACATGGCCATCCGGGCGTCGGAGTTCTCGATCGCGGCTGTCATCGGTATAGGTGATGAGGCCTTTGCACAGTTGCGTGACGGCGGACTGATTGACCTCGATTGCCAGAAGCGGCGTTGGCTGCAGAGGGGCGGGCTGTGAACGTCATGATCAGCCAGCGGGTGGACCTGCTGCCGCAGCGCGGCGAGCGACGTGACGCCCTGGATCAGGCCTGGGGTGTCACCCTGCACGAGTTGCTGGGTCGGCCCGTTTTGATGCTGCCGGTTCCCAACCGGGCGCAGAACGTGCCGGCCATGGTGGTGGCCTGCCGGCCGTCGCTGATCGTGCTCAGCGGCGGCAACGATATTGGTAGTGCCCCCGAGCGCGACGCAACCGAGGCGGCGCTGCTGGACAGCGCGCAGCAAAGCGGCGTGCCGGTACTGGCCGTCTGTCGCGGCATGCAGATGGTCCAGCATTATCTGGGCGGCGTGCTGGCGCCGGTGGCCGGGCATGTCCGTTGCGAGCACCCGGTCCGGGCGGCTTCGGGGCAGGTCCTGCCGTCCCTGCGGGTCAATAGCTACCATGACTGGGGTATCCAGCAGTCCGGGCTGGCCGCCGGCCTGCGCGCACTGTATCTTCATGAGGATGGCACCGTCGAAGCGGCGGTCCATGCGAGCCGCCCCTGGCTGGGGGTGATGTGGCATCCGGAGCGTGCCGGAGCCGGCATGTCGCAAGCTAACAGCTGGGTGGCGCAGTGGTTGAAAGAGGCTTTATGAACGGGCAGAAACCAGCGGTGCAGCTGCGCGACGTCGGCAAGCGCTTCGCGCTTTACGGCAGTCCGCTGCGGCAGATGCTCGGCTATCTGGGTGTCGGCTCCCGCGGCGTCGCGTACAAGCAAGCCGTCGACGGCGTGAACCTGACCATCGCGCACGGAGAGAAAGTCGGCGTGATCGGACACAACGGCTCGGGCAAGACCACCTTGCTGCGCCTGATCACGGGATACACCCGGCCGACCAGCGGTCAGGTTGAGGTGGACGGCACGATCCAGGCGCTGATGCAGCGCGGCTACGGCTTCAACGATGCTCTGAGCGGCTTGGAAAATATCCGCAATGCGCTGGTCTATAACGGCCTGCCGGTGTCCATGCTGGCCGAAGCCGAGGCCGACATCGTGGACTTCGTCGAGCTGGGCGAATTCCTGCATCACCCGGTCAAGACCTATTCGCTGGGCATGCGGGCCCGCCTGGAGTTCGCCGCCGCGACGGCGATCCATCCGGACGTGCTGGTGATCGACGAAGTTCTGGGCGCGGGCGACGGCTACTTCGTGCACAAGAGTGCGCGCCGCATGCGGCAGCTGGTCGCTGATATCACACTGCTGCTGGTCTCGCATTCGCTCGACCAGATCCGGGAATACTGCGACCGCGTGATCTGGATGGACGGCGGCCGGCTGCGCGAGGACGGTCCCGTCGACCAGGTGCTGGGCAACTACCGGCGCTACATGAGCGCGCGCTCGGCGCGACTGCTGCGGGGCACCGGCTCCGGCGCGGTGCAGGCGGCGGGCATCGGGGCGGAGAGACAGGCGGCGCTGCAGGAAAAACTGCGGGAGATGTTCGGTCCCGGCGAGGACGGCGGGCGCATCCATGCGTTCACTTTCGAGGTCGATACCGGCGGCGTGCAGGCGCTCGAGACCGGCGATCCTCTGGCCTTGCACCTGGACGTCACGCTGGAGCGGCCCATGCACCCGGTCGTGCTCGGCCTGACCGAGCACGGCGGCTTCGTGTTCGAGATGGCGGCGGGGGGCGAACTGCCGGCCGGCCGGCATGCGCTGACCTTGCGCAGCCCGCGGCTGGAGGTGGGGGTGGGCAATTACGTCCTGGTCCCGGCCTTGAAGCAGGTCGGGCGGGAAGGTTATCCGGTGCTGGGCATGACGCCGCTGGAACTGCACATGGCCGCGACGAACTGGAGCGATCCGCCGCTGGTGCACTTGGATGGGCAATGGCTTTCGGGCTCTGGGCGCCAACCGATCAACAGCAAAGTCAACGCCTGGGTATAGGTCAAAAGTATGTGCGGATTTGTAGCAGTTCTGGGACCGGGCGAGCCGCTGGCGCTGCCTTTGCTGGAGCGCATGCGCGATCGCCTGGCGCATCGCGGGCCGGACGGCGCGGGGGGCTGGCTGGGTCGTCACGCGCAGGGCAGCATTGCACTGGGGTTCCGCCGTCTGGCCATCATCGACACGCGCCATGTGGCCGATCAGCCTATGGTCTCGCACGACGGACGCATGGCCATCGTCTTCAACGGCGAGATCTACAACTTCGTGGAGTTGCGCGCCGAGCTGGAAGCTGCCGGACGCAGCTTCCGCACGCGCAGCGACACGGAAGTGCTGCTGCAGGCCTACGAGCACTGGGGCGAGGCCGTGGTGGACCGCCTCAACGGCATGTTCGCCTTCGTGATTTGGGACGAGGCGCGAGCGCAGGTCTTCGTAGCGCGCGACCGTTTTGGCGAGAAGCCCCTGTTCGTGAGCCGCCTGCCTGACGGGCGGCTGGCGCTGGCGTCTGAGATCAAGGCCTTGCTGGCGCACCCCGAGGTCGACACGTCCTATGACCTGAATATGTTCGGCAGCGTGATGGGGGGGCATCTGCTGTTCGGGACCGAGGAAACCATTTTCCGCAGCGTGAGGCAGTTTCGTGCTGGCCACTGCATGACGCTGGCTCTCAACGGCGAGGTGCTGCGCGAGCGGCGTTACTGGACCCCGTCCTACGACCGTTCGCTGGCCGATGCTGACCCCCGAGAATTGAGTGAACGCCTGCGCGCGCACCTGAAGCGCTCTCTGACGATGCGCATGCGCAGCGATGTGCCGGTGACGGCCTGCCTGTCGGGTGGGCTGGACTCTTCGACGCTGGTGACGCTGCTGGCCGGCATGGGCGGGCCCGATGAAGGGCGCCTGCGCAGTGCCATCTCGGTGCGCTTCCCCGACGACCCCACGATCGACGAAGGCCGTTTCATCGACATGGTGCTCGGCCATACCGGGCTCGAAGGCCACACCGTGTCGCCGACCGCTGCGGACATGATGCGTGACCTGCGCCAGATGCACTGGCACCACGAGACCATCATCCCTGGGCCGTCGATGTACCTGGAGTGGTCGCTGATGCGGCAGGCGCGCGCGCTGGGCTACAAGGTCATCCTGGACGGGCAGGGGGCTGATGAACTCCTGGCCGGTTATGCGTCTTATCTGAAAGCCTATCAGTCTGAGTTGGCTGCTGCCGGCCCCCTGGGGGTCATCAAGGCGGTCCGTTTTGGGGAGCGAAGGGATGCAAGGTTGAGACAAGCCGCCACCCTCTATCACGAGGCCGCGCGGAGATTTGGAACGTCGGATAGCCTCACGTTTCAGCAGTTGCTTGTTTATCACGAGCGATGGTTGCCTTCACGGGTAAGGGAGTACGGCGGCGATGGATTGCCTGGGCCGGCCGAAGTTGGCGCATTGCGCTTTGACCTAGCCTTGAATCTACTTCGAACTTCCCTGCCCTCAAATCTCTACAGCGGCGATCGCAACTCAATGGCGCACGGCATTGAGTGCCGCTATCCTTTTTTGGACTACGAGCTGGTGGATTTCACAACTCGCTTGTCAGACGACGCTTATCTTGACGACGCCTGGGGCAAGGCGATACTGCGAAAGGCCATGACCGATGTTCTGCCGCGCGAGATTGCCTGGCGACCCGACAAGGTGGGTTTTGCGGCGCCACAGGACCGGTGGCTGGCTTCCCCCCAAGCGAAAAACTGGTTGGCTGAGCGGGTGTTTGATCCGGCTTTGGGCAATGTGCCAGGCTATGCGCCTGGCGATATGCGCAAGGCTTGGATCTTGCATCAAAGTGGTGCAGCGGATTTTTCCAGCACTTTGTGGAAATGGGCAAGCGCATCCGAGTTGCTGGACATGCGGCGTTCAGGAGTCTGGCATCACGAAAGCACGCGCACCATCATGGATGTCCGCACAGAATCGGCACCACCACCAGACGCAGAGAAGTGCACGTTGTTTGATGAGGGAGGATATTTCATGAAGGGTCACGGGGGGGGCGGGCACAAGACTGTCTGGATCATTTCATACACGCCAGTGGCCAAAGAGCCGCGCGTCATCCGTCAAGCGAAGGCACTAGAAGAGGCTGGGTGGGGGTTGTGCGTGTTCGGTTTGCCCGGGCTAGAGCCATGTCCACCGTCTTGGAGCTTTGTTGGTTTACTTGAGAAATCCTTGCCGCGCTCAATAAAGGCGGCCTTGCTTGCCCGGGGCGCCCTATTGCTGCGCGTGACGGGCGCCGCGATTGCACGGTTTGGGATCCTGCCGTCGATGCGTTTCATGGGTGCCCGCCTGAACCACTGGGCAACGTTCTCATATCACCGGAAGCGTCAAACCATCCTAAAGTTTCTTGAGGCATATCCAGAACATCGGCCCCAGCTGGTTTTGTGCCACGATTACTTCACGGCTGAAGTCGCGCTTGAGGTGGGGCAACGCGCCGGTGCTCCCGTGTCTGTGGACTGCCATGAGTATGCGCTCGGGCAGTACATGCATGATGAGCGCTGGGTGCGCTGGCATCGGCCAGTGGTCAAGGCGCTACAGGACTGCCTGTACGCCCGCGTCGACGGAATGACGACGGTGTGTGAGGGCATTGCCGAACTGATCACCTCCGAGCATGCCTTGAAGGAGCCGGCCCGCGTCGTGCGGTCGGTGCCCTTCTATTCAGCGCAGCCCTTTCGCGCCACAGGTGATGTAATCACCGTGCTGTACCACGGAGAGATTTTTCCAACCCGTATGCTGCATGTCGCCGTGCGCTCTCTTCATCTATGGCGCCCGGAGTTCCGGCTGGTGCTGAGGGGGTATGCCGATAAGTCCTATGTCGAACTGCTGCACAAGATTGCCGGCGAGACAGGGGTGGCTGAGCGATTGGTGATTGAGCCGCCCGTGCCTTTCGATCAGATTGTTCCCGCGGCCCATCGTGCAGATGTCGGCTATTTCGTTCATCTTGACGAGAGCCCGCAGCGCCGTTTCGCCTTGCCCAACAAATTCTTTGAGTACGTGATGGCCGGCTTGGCCCTAGTGGTTTCCGATATGCCGGAGATGGCCCGCCTGGTACGTGAGCACGAACTGGGTGCCCTGGTGCCAGAGTGTGACGAGGAGAGCATTGCGCGCACTATCAACGCACTGGATCGTGATGCGATCGACCGCATGAAGCGAAACTCTCTCAAGGCGGCAGGAGAACTGAACTGGGATCAGGAGAAGGGCAAGATGCTCGCCTTGTACGAGGAGATGCTTTCGTGATCGTGATCGTCGACTATGGCGTAGGTAACCTGTCGTCTGTCAGCAACATGCTGCGCAAGGCAGGCGGCGATGTGCTCGTATCCCGCAATCCGGCTGACGTGCTCGCTGCAGACAAACTGCTTCTTCCCGGTGTCGGTCACTTTGACCATGGCATGAAGATGCTCAATGACTCCGGCTTGCGCGGGGCAGTGGACCGGTTTGCACTGGATCTGCGCCGCCCGGTGCTGGGCATCTGCCTGGGCGCGCAGATCCTGGGCAAGGGCAGCGAGGAGGGCGATGCCCCCGGGTTGGGCTGGATCGATATGGCTTGCCGGAAGCTGCCGGCCACGCCTGGAATCCGTGTGCCGCATATGGGCTGGAACCAGATCACGCGCAAGAAGCCTTCGCCGCTGCTGGACCGCATGGGAGCGGACGCCCGTTTCTACTTCGTGCATTCGTACCACATGGAGTGTGTGCATGACGATGACGTGCTGGCTACGGCGGTCCACGGCATCGAATTCACCTGTGCGGTGCAGCGGGCCAATATCATGGGGACGCAGTTCCACCCTGAAAAATCCTTGCGCCACGGCCTGGCGCTGATGCGATCCTTTGTCGAGCTCCAGACCTCATGAACAAGACGCGTGTGATACCTGTTCTGCTGTTGCGCGGCAAGGGGCTGGTCAAGACGGTGAAGTTCAAGGAACCCAAGTACATCGGGGATCCCATCAATTCGGTGCGAATCTTCAACGAGAAGGAAGTCGATGAGCTGGTGTTTCTCGACATCACGGCCACGCCTGAAAGCCGGGGGCCTGACTTCGAACTGCTGGCCGACATCGCGGGTGAGGCCTTCATGCCCATGGCCTACGGGGGCGGGCTCACCACGCTGGAGCAGGTGCAGCGCGTCTTCGCCCTGGGTTTCGAGAAGGTCGTCATCGACACGGCGGCCTATGCCGCGCCCCAGCTGATCCGCGATGCCGTCGCGATCTATGGCTCCCAGAGTATCGTGGGCTGCGTGGACGTGCGCCGCACCCTGCTGGGGCGCTACGAACTCAGCTCCCATGCTGGCAAGACGAAGCAGGCCGTGGGATTGAAGGAGCATGTGCAGGTGCTGGAGGACCTGGGTGTGGGCGAAATCATCGTCAACGCCGTGGATCGGGATGGCACCCAGTCGGGCTACGACCTCAAGCTGATCCGCGAGGTGTCCTCGTCAGTCAGTGTGCCCGTTGTGGCCTGCGGCGGCGCTTCGGGCCTCGACGACTTCGCCGCGGCGGTGTACGAGGGCGGGGCGTCCGCGGTGGCGGCCGGCAGCCTGTTTGTGTTCGTCGGACCGTATCGGGCCGTGCTTATCAACTACCCCGCGCGTGCGGATCTTGCCAAGCGCCTGCCCTGAGCCGGTGCCGGGGCGGTGCGGCGCTTCGCGGATAATCCCGGCCGTGGTTAGCAATATCCATGGCCGCATCGAATTCCCTTTATCGATATCCAATTTATGCAAAAACCAGACTACAGCCATCCTGTAGACGCGATCCGCGCCCCCGTGGACGGCCGTCCGATCCAGCAGGCTGCGTTTGTGCCCAGGGGGCGCCCGTACCAGGTCTGCACGCGGTGCGTCATGGATACGACCGATCCGGAGATCGAGTTCGACGAGCAAGGGGTGTGCAGCCATTGCCATTACTTCGACAACAGCGTGAGGCCGATCTGGCCGTCGGTGGAGGGCGACCCGGTCAAGCTCGAGCAGATGATCCAGACCGTCAAGGCCTACGGCAAGGGCCGGCGCTACGACTGCATCATCGGCTTGTCGGGTGGCATCGACAGCTCCTACATCGCGGTGAAGGTCGCCGAGTGGGGGCTCAGGCCCCTGGTGGTGCACGTCGATGCCGGCTGGAATTCTGAGCTGGCGGTGATGAATATCGAGCAGATCTGCCGCCGCCTGGGCTTCGATCTGGTCACGCACGTGGTCGACTGGGAGGAAATGCGCGACATGCAGTTGGCCTTCCTGCGCTCCAACCTCGCCAACCAGGACGTGCCGCAGGACCATGCCTTCTTCGCGGCCCTGTACGGCTATGCCGAAAAGGCCGGCATCAAGTACGTGATCAACGGCAGCAATTTTGCGACCGAAAGCATCCTGCCGGCCACCTGGGGCTACGACGCGATGGATGCGACGCATGTGAAATCCATCCATGCTCGCTTCGGTACGCGCACCCGCGGTGACTTCCCCGTGGTCAGCTTCTTCGACCTATACGTGAAGTATCCCTTCATCCTGAAGATGGAGGTGCTGCGGCCCCTGAATCTGCTGCCCTACAACAAAGAAGAAGCGATCCGCATCCTGGAAAAGGACTATGGCTGGCGCTACTACGGCGGCAAGCACTACGAATCGCGCTGGACCCGTTTCTTCCAAGCCTACTACCTGCCCTACAAGTTCGGCTATGACAAGCGCAAGGCGCACCTGTCCAGCCTGGTCGTGTCGGGCCAGATGAGTCGCGCCGATGCGCTGGAAGCGCTCAAGGCACCCCTCTACGACCCGAAGCTCCTGGAGGAGGACAAGATTTTTATAGCAAAGAAGCTCGGCTTGTCGATGGCCGAGTTCGAAGCGCTGGTCAATCAACAAGCCCATCATTTCAGCGAGTTTCCTAACCACCAGCGCAAGCGTCGCATCGCTATGCAACTGTACAGATTGGTCCGGCTGGCGCTGGTCCTGCCGAAGCGGGCTGTGGCCAAGCTGGTGCGAATGCTTCGTGCTTAGGCGCGGCGGTTCGCCCTGCCGGGTGGCGATCGACACGGGACAGGGACACTGGGATTGCCTTGAACATCCATATCTATCCTTCCAGCTTTACGAACGAGTCCAGGATTCTCAAGATCGTTCGCAGCCTGCGCAGCCACGCCGTGTTCCAGCGGGTGATGGTGCTGGCGCTTTGGAAGGAGGGGCTGCCCAGGCGCGAGGTGTTGGGCGAGGGCGTCGAGGTGCTGCGGGTTGCACCGCTGTTCGGCGGCTCGATAAAGGGCTTGCTGGGTCGCCTGCTCAAGGTCGTCGGGTGGTACCTCGGGGTTCTGTGGGCCCTGCGCGGGCTGAAGGTGCATTGCTTCAACTGCCACAGCCTGGCCGTGCTGCCGCTGTCGGTGCTCGTCAAGTTTTGGAAGCGTTGCGTGCTGGTCTACGACCCGCATGAGCTGGAGACGGAGACTGCTAGCCTGCGCGGCCGCCGCCAATGGCTGATGCGCCGGCTGGAGAGCGCCTTGATCAGCCGTGCGGATGCGGTGTGCGTCGTGAACCGTTCGATCGCCGACTGGTATGCGGCCGGCTACCACCTGCCGCAGGTCTGGGTGGTGCGCAACGTGCCGTATCGGAGCGAGACGGAACCGGTGCGTACCGGCGCGCTGCGCCGGGCCGTCGGGCTGCCGTCCGACGCGCAACTCTTTCTCTACCAGGGGCTGCTGGCGCCCGGCCGCGGGGTCGGCCTGCTGATCGATGCCTTCTCCGGGATACCGGACCGGCATCTGGTCTTCATGGGCTACGGGGAGCTGGAAGGCCGGATCCGCGAGGCCGCCGCGCAACATGCCAACATCCACTTCATGCCGGCGGTGCCGCCCGGGCAGGTCAAGGATTACACGGTGGATGCCGACGTCGGCATTTCCCTGATCCAGAATGTGTGCCTCAGCTATTACCTGTGCCTGCCCAACAAGCTGTTCGAGTATGCGGCGTGCGGCGTGCCCGCGGTGGTGAGTGACTTTCCAGAGATGGGCTGCTTCGTGGATGAGTACGATTGCGGCTGGAAGGTGGCGCCCGACGCGCAGGCCCTGCGCCGTCTGGTGCAGTGTTTGACGGCGGCCGAACTGGCGGCCAAGCGCGCCAACACCCGGGGCTCCAGCCGGCTGTACTGCTGGCAGGAGGAGGAGAAGATGCTGCTGGCGATGTACCAGGCGCTGGGTTTCGATGCGGGGGGCGACCGTCATGCACCCCGCTGAAGTCGGAAGGGAGAAACTGTGGGCCGTGTCGTTCACCTGACCTCCGCGCATCCGCGCGACGACATCCGGGTCTTTCTGAAAGAGTGCCGCAGCCTGGTCGCGCACGGCCATGAGGTCGTGCTCGTGGTTGCCGACGGACGCGGAGACGAGGTGCGCGACGGTGTCACGATCGCCGACGTCGGCCGCTCCACGGGGCGTCTGGACCGCATGTTCAAGGCCACCCGGCGGGTCCTTCACAGGGCTGAGACGCTGGATGCGGACATCTATCACCTGCATGACCCCGAGCTGCTGCCGGTGGGTCTGAAGCTCAAGCACTGCGGCAAGAAGGTGGTGTTCGATGCGCACGAGGACGTGCCCAAGCAGATCCTGGGCAAGCATTACCTCCACCCCTGGGTGCGGCGCATCCTGTCCTGGGGCTTCGCCCATTTCGAGCAATACGCGTGCAAGCGCTTCGACGGCGTCGTGACGGCCACGCCCTACATCCGCGACAAGTTCTTGCCGATCAATCCGCGTTCGGTCGACATCAACAACTTCCCGATGATCGGCGAATTGGAGAGCGCCGTGCCGTGGAGCGACAAGGCCGAGGAGGTCTGCTATGTTGGCAGCATCGCGCAGATTCGCGGCATCAAGGAGCTGGTGCGTGCAATGGAGTCCACGCGCACGCCAGCGCGCCTGAATCTCGTGGGCGGTTTCGCCGAAGCACAGGTCGAGGCCGAGGTGCGCGCGTACCCGGGCTGGGGGAAGGTCAACGCCTTGGGGGTCCGGGATCGTCCGGGCGTGCGCGAAGTGCTGGGCCGTTCCGTTGCGGGTGTGGTCACGCTGCATCAGGTCCCCAATTATCTGGATGCTTTGCCGATCAAGATGTTCGAGTACATGTCCGCGGGCATTCCGGTCATCGCTTCGGACTTCGATTTGTGGAAGACTATCGTCCAGGAAAGCCAATGTGGATTGTGCGTGGATCCCATGAATCCCGCCGCCATCGCTTCGGCCATCGACCATCTGGTGAGCCACCGGGACGAGGCGGAGACAATGGGAAGGAATGGCCGACAGGCCGTCCTGTCCCGCTTCAACTGGGCCCGCGAGGAGGCCAAGCTGATCGAGTTTTATGATCGGCTGCTGTCCTCCTGAACGTGGTCTGTCTATTTCATCTGCTGGATCAATCAAATGTGCGGAATTTTCGGGGTCGTTTCATCCTCGCCAGTGAATGAGGATGAGCTGAATGTGCTGATCAAGCATGCCCAGCAGCGGGGGCGGGACTCCAGCGGGCTGGTGACTTTCATCGACGACGCCTATCAGGTCTACCGCGCCGACTACCCGATCACCCGCCTGCTCAAGGAAGTCCGGCCCCAGGCCAGCCATCTCGTGCTGGGACACAGCCGGCTGATCACCAACGGCCTGGCGGACAACCAGCCCGTCGTACGTAACGGCGTGGCCGTGCTGCATAACGGCATCGTGGTGAATGACGAGGCCCTCTGGGGCGAGATCGGCAAGGAACGGACCCTGCAGATCGACACCGAGATCATCGCGGGCATTGCGGCGGCGTATCTGGAAGCGAAGCACCCGCTGGAGCAGCTGCCCGCACGCATCCTGAGTCTGTGCCGTGGCGTCGTGGCCTGTGCCCTCATCGTGCCCCGTCTGGGCAAGCTCTGCCTGTTCTCGAACAATGGCAGCCTGTACGTCGGGCGCAAGGGCGATGCGACCTTCTTCAATTCGGAGCGTTATCCACTGACCGTCATTGACTGCGATGAGATCGCGCAGGTCCGCGAGGCGGTGTTTGTCGATATCCCAGCTTCCCAGGCAGCGCTGGATATCTCCGACCGCAAGGAGCGCAAGACCGATCTGATTCCTGCGCTGTCGCTGTCCGGGGCGGCGGAAGAGGAGAGCCTGCTTGGCTACCGCAAATACGAGGGGCGTCGCTGCACCAAGTGTCTGCTGACCGAGACCATGCCCTTCATCAGCTTCGATGCCGACGGCGTCTGCAACTACTGCCGGCATTACAAGCCACGCAACAAGCCGCGGCCGAAGGAGGAGCTGTTCGAGCTGGTCGAATCCTATCGCCGCGCGAACGGCGACGATTGCCTGGTTCCGTTTTCGGGCGGCCGTGACAGTTGCTTCGGTCTGCACCTGATTGTCAAGGAGCTGCAGATGAAGCCCATCACCTATACCTACGACTGGGGCATGGTGACGGACCTGGGCCGGCGAAACATCAGTCGCATGAGCGCCGAGCTGGGCGTCGAGAACATCATCGTCGCAGACGACATCACGAAGAAGCGCGAGCACATCGCCAAGAACCTGCGGGCCTGGCTCAAATCCCCGCACCTGGGCATGATCAGCATCCTGACGGCGGGCGACAAGCATTTCTTCCGGCATATTGAGACGGTCAAGGCGCAGACTGGCATCAGCCTGAATCTCTGGGGGATCAACCCGCTGGAGGTGACGCACTTCAAGGCGGGCTTTCTGGGTGTGCCGCCCGACTTCGAGGAGAAGCGTGTCTACTCCCATGGCGCAATGAAGCAGCTGCGTTACCAGTTTCTGCGCCTGCGCGCCATGTTGCAGAGTCCGGGCTACTTCAACAGATCCCTGTGGGATACGCTGTCGGGTGAGTACTACCGCAGTTTCACCAAGAAAACGGACTACTACCACATCTTCGACTACTGGCGCTGGGACGAGAAGCAGATCGATGACACGTTGGCCACCTACGGCTGGGAAAAGGCCCCCGATACCAAGACCACCTGGCGCATCGGCGACGGTACGGCGGCCTTCTACAACTACGTTTACTACACGGTGGCGGGCTTCACAGAGCACGACACCTTCCGCAGCAACCAGATCCGTGAGGGCGACCTCACGCGCGCCGAGGCGCTGGAGATGGTGGAGGAGGAGAACGCGCCGCGCTACCCCAACATCAAGTGGTACCTCGATGCCGTGGGCGTGGACTTCACGGATGCTATCAAGGTCGTCAACGCCATCCCGAAGCTGTACTGAGCCGTCCGTGAACCCCTGCATCTGGTACGTTTCCAAATACGTGGCGCCACCGGCCAAGGTCGGTGCGGGCGGACGCGGCTATCTCATCATGCGTGAGTTTGCGCGCATGGGCTATCAGAGCGTGATCATCACCTCGGATTCCAACCAGCTCACCGAGGTGCCCGTGCTGGAGGAGCCCTATCTCCGCCAAGAGGTCGACGGCATGAAGCTATGCTGGGTAAGGACCACGAAGTACACGGTGGCCAAGTCCTTGCGGCGCATCCTGAGCTGGCTGGACTTCGAGTGGCGGCTCTGGCGCCTGCCCAAGGACCGGCTGCCCGCGCCCGACGTGGTCATCGTCTCCAGTCTGTCCCTGCTCACCATCCTCAACGGTCTCCTGCTGCGCCGCCGCTACAAATGCCGACTGGTACTCGAGATCCGCGACATCTGGCCGCTGACCATTACGGAGGAGGGCGGCTTCAGCCGCTGGAATCTGCTGGTGCTGGGCCTGGGTTTCATCGAGAAGCTGGGCTACCGTTACGCGGACGCCATCGTGGGCACCATGCCCAATCTGGGTGAGCACGTGGCCGGTGTGCTGGGGCGGCCCAAGACCACCCATTGCATCCCCATGGCCGTTGACGAAGCGGCCCTGGGCCCGGGGGACGCGCTGCCGGCCGATTACGTCGAGAAGTACGTCCCTATAGGCAAGTTCATCGTGGCGCATGCCGGCACCATCGGCATTACCAATGCGCTGGACACCATGTTCGACTGCGCCGAGTCCATGAAAGACGATCCCCGAGTTCACTTCCTGGTCGTCGGCGAAGGTGACCTGCGCGCGCACTACCAGCGCAAGTACGCACATTTACCCAACATTACCTTTGCGCCACGCGTTCCCAAGCAGATGGTGCAGTCTGTGCTGTCTCACTGCGACCTGCTGTACTTCTCGGTTCATGTCTCGAAGGTCTGGAAGTACGGACAGTCTCTGAACAAGGTGATCGACTACATGCTGGCCGGCAAGCCTGTGGTGGCTTCTTACACCGGCTTCCCTTCGATGATCAACGAGGCCGATTGCGGCACTTATGTGCCGGCTGGCGACGTGGCGGCGCTGCGCCGTGAAGTCCAACGCTATGCGGCCATGGACGCCGCGCAGCGCGAGGCCATCGGCCGGCGTGGCCGCGAATGGATCCTGGCGCATCGCCGCTACGAGACGCTGGCCAGGAACTACCTGGCTATCCTGTTCGGTCCGGCGGAAGCGGGGGCGGTGTGATGAAGCGCCTGTTCGACCTGCTGCTGTCCATTGGGCTTCTGCTGGCTCTGGCCCTGCCCCTACTATTGCTGTGGGCTCTGGTGCGCCGCAAGCTCGGCAGCCCGGTGCTGTTCCGTCAGGTCCGCCCCGGCCTGCACGGGCGGCCTTTCATGATGGTCAAGTTCCGAACCATGACGGATGAACGCGGCGCGGACGGCGAATTGTTGCCGGATGCCCAGCGCCTGACGTCCTTTGGCCGTTTCTTGCGTGCCACCAGCCTCGATGAACTGCCCGAACTCTGGAACGTGCTGCGCGGCGAGATGAGCTTGGTGGGCCCGCGGCCCCTGCTGATGGAGTATCTGCCGCTGTACTCTCCCGAGCAGGCGCGCCGCCATGAGGTGCGCCCGGGCATCACCGGCTGGGCCCAGGTGAACGGGCGCAACGCGCTCAGCTGGGAGGAGCGCTTCAAGCTTGATGTCTGGTATGTCGACCACCGTTCGCTCTGGCTGGATCTGTGCATCCTTTGGATGACGGTGCGCAAGGTCATCGTGCGCGAAGGAATCAGCGCGCAAGGCGAGGCCACCATGCCCCGCTTCACGGGAAACAAGCCATGAAGCGTCTGGCCCTGCTCGGCGCAAGCGGTCACGGCAAGGTGGTCGCGGATGCAGCCCTGATTGGCGGCTGGGACACCGTTGAGTTCTTTGACGACGCCTGGCCACAGCGCCGGAGTAACGGCCCCTGGCCCGTCACGGGCGACAGCGCTGCGCTGCTGGCACGACTCCAGGACTTCCAAGGGGTGATCGTCTCCATCGGCGACTGCACCGTGCGCTGGGACAAGCACCGGATCCTGCAGGCCGCAGGCGCGCCGCTAGTGACCGTGGTGCACCCAGCCGCCATGGTGAGCCCTCATGCCGAGCTAGGCGCAGGCACGGTGGTGATGGCGGGCGCAATCGTGAACATCGACGCTGTCGTCGGCCAGGCCGGCATCATCAACACAGGCGCCACGGTGGACCACGACTGCCGCCTGGGCGACGCCGTGCACATCTGCCCGGGCGCACACCTTTCGGGCGATGTCCGGGTTGGACACGGCAGTTGGGTGGGCGTTGGGGTCGCGGTGAAGCAGGGGATGATCCTCGGTGAGCGCGTCATGGTGGGCGCAGGCTCTGTGGTGGTGCAGGCAGTGCCCGACGGTCTCACAGTCATTGGCAATCCCGCCATGCCCATTGGCGTGCGGAAAACATGAGCGCAGAGTCATCAAGATCATGCTAAATACGCCTTTCTCTCCTTGGCCCAGCTACACCGATGAAGAGGCCAGAGCCGTCCAGCAGGTGCTGCTGTCCAACAAGGTCAACTACTGGACCGGCAACGAATGCCGCGAGTTCGAGCGTGAATTCGCTGCCTGGTGCGGCACGCGCCATGCCATCGCCCTGTCCAACGGCACCCTCGCGCTGGACTTGGCGCTCAAGGGCCTGGGGATCGGCCCTGGCGACGAGGTGGTGGTCACCCCGCGCACCTTCATTGCCAGCGTGTCCTGCGTGGTCAACGCGGGTGCGACTCCGGTATTCGCCGATGTCGAGGCCGACAGCGGCAATCTGTCCGCGCACACCATCGCGCAGGTGCTTACGCCGCGCACCAAGGCCGTGATCTGTGTGCACCTGGCGGGCTGCCCCTGCGATATGGACCCCATCATGGCCTTGGCTCAGCAGCACGGTTTGAAGGTCATCGAGGACTGCGCCCAGGCCCATGGCGCGCGCTACAAGGGGCGTAACGTGGGCAGCATCGGCCACGTCGGGGCCTGGAGCTTTTGCCAGGACAAGATCATGACCACGGGCGGCGAAGGCGGCATGGTCACGGTGAACGATGAACAGCTGTGGCGGGACATGTGGGCCTACAAGGACCACGGCAAGAGCTATGCCGCCGTGTACGAGCGCCAGCACCCGCCGGGTTTCCGCTGGCTGCACGAGAGTTTTGGCACCAACTGGCGCATGCTGGAGATGCAGGCAGCAATCGGACGGATCCAACTTAAGCGAATGGCTGAGTGGAGGGCACAACGCCATGCCAATGCAGCTTGCTTGGCAAAAGCCTTGATGCCTTTTGCTACCGAAACCGGGCCTGTACGCCTTTCTGATCTCAAATGCACAGGTTGTCCCGACGGTTGTGGGGAAGGCGGTGTTCAAACTTGCGCGGCCGGCTGTGTGAATGCGTATTACAAGTTTTACGCCTATGTGCAAGAGCAGAACTTGGCACCGGGATGGAGCCGTGATCGCATTATTGAGGCTATCAACAAGGAGGGTGTGCCCTGCTACCAAGGAAGCTGCAGCGAAGTCTATTTGGAAAAAGCTTTTGACGGCACTAGCTGGCGTCCAAGTCAGCGTCTGCCTACTACCCGCAGATTGGGGGAAACAAGCTTGATGTTTTTGGTGCATCCCACATTGACATCTGTGGAAATGGAAAGAGCCTCTGAAGTTCTTTCAAAAGTATTGAGTGAGGCTGGAAATGGCTGATGAGCTATTTGCTCAGGACTCAGGAAGCTCCACTTCATGAAACAGCCTCTGTTTAAATTGGCAGTCCCGATCTTGGCCTTACCACGCGCGGCAAAGCGCTTTGTAGCCCTGTCTGTTGATCTGGGTCTTTGCGTCCTGACCGTATGGCTGGCTTTCTATCTGCGGCTGGGCGAGTTTGTGGCCCTTTCTGGCACGGAGCTGTGGGCAGTTGGTGCCTCAGTAGGGATTGCCCTGCCCATCTTCATCGTCTCGGGCCTGTACCGGGCCATCTTTCGTTACAGCGGCTGGCCGGCACTGCTGGCGGTGGCGCGAGCCGTGGGCATCTACGGCTTGCTGTACGCGTCCATCTTTACGGCCATTGGCGTGGCCGGGGTACCACGCACGGTCGGCATCATTCAGCCTATATTGCTCTTGCTGTTTGTCGGTGCTTCGCGCGCGTTCGCACGCCTGTGGCTGGGCGAGCACTACCACGGCATTCTCAGGCGCGCTGCGCGTCCCAAAGTCCTGATCTATGGCGCCGGCCAAACCGGTCGCCAACTAGCGTCGGCCATGGTCAACAGTCACGAGATGCAAGTGGCCGGCTTTCTCGATGACGATGAGCGGCTGCATGGCCATATCCTCAATGGCCTTCCGATTTACCCGCCGGAAGACCTGCCCAGCCTCACCCAAACACTCAATATCAAAGATGTGCTGCTGGCCATGCCCAGCCTCAGCCGCCAGCGCCGCAACGCCATTCTCAACCGCATCCGCAGCGCCCATGTGTCGGTACGCACGCTGCCCAGCCTGACGGATCTCGCCCAGGGACGAGTGAGCGTGACGGATTTGCGCGAGCTCGATATTGACGACTTGCTGGGGAGAGAACCGGTGAGTCCCAATCATCTTCTTCTGTCCAAGTGCATCGTCGGCAAGGTCGTACTGGTCACTGGCGCCGGCGGGTCGATTGGCAGCGAGTTGTGCCGCCAGATTCTCGCCATCGGGCCGAGCAAGTTGCTGCTCGTGGAGCAGAGCGAGTTTGCGCTCTATGCGATCCACCAGGAGCTCGAAGCCAAGCTCGGCGAGCTTTCTACGGTGCTGGTGCCGCTGATGGCTTCGGTGCAGGATGAAGACCGGATGCGCGAGATCATGTCTACCTGGCACCCGGACACGGTCTACCATGCGGCGGCGTACAAGCACGTGCCACTGGTGGAGCACAACCCGGCCGAGGGCATCAAGAACAATGTCATTGGCACGCTGCGCACGGCGCAAGCGGCGGCAGAGAACGGGGTTGCCGATTTCGTGCTGGTCAGCACCGACAAGGCGGTGCGGCCGACCAACATCATGGGCGCGAGCAAGCGGCTGGCGGAGATGGTGCTGCAGGCCTTGGCGACCACGTCGCCAAAGACCCGGTTTGCCATGGTGCGCTTCGG
>JAIXQS010000016.1 GCA_027485615.1 Verrucomicrobiaceae bacterium | reverse complement strand
CGACGATTTTCTGACGCTGCCTCCGTGACGGCTTCTTCGTGTCATCTAGGAGGTCGAGGACTTTCTTGGGCTCTTCCGAGGGACTGTCGCTTTTCTTGGGCATCCGGCTTTCTGAGGTGTTTATGGCGGGCGGTGTGATGAGTGATGTGGGCAAAAGATGGTCTAGGCAGGGCTAACTTCACCTGCGACGATGGAGTTGGCGCGGGCGAGGATGGCGTCTGCTTCTTCTTCGGTGATTTCGAGGGCACCTGCGAGGAAATCGGAGGGCATGTCGATGATCATTTCCGCACTGACTCCGCCGATGAGCGTGAGTTTCTCCGCCATCTCGTCGGTGATGCCGAGCTGCTCGCCGAGCGAGTGCGCGACGCCCCCGATCTTGTCGCGGAACTGCTCTTCCTTCGTCTCGTCGCGGCGCACCTGCACATCCCAGCCCATGAGGCGTGAGGAAAGACGGGCGTTCTGGCCTTTACGGCCGATGGCCTTGCTCAGATCCTCCTCGCTGACCGTCACGTTGACGATCTTGTCCTCCTTGTTCACGGAAATGGTGATCAGCTCGGCCGGCTTCAGGGCCTCGCGGACGAGCTCCGCCGGATCCTCGCTCCAGCGAATGATATCGACCTTCTCGTTGTTGAGCTCGCGGACAATGTTCTTCACGCGGGCACCGCGCATACCGACGCATGCACCGACCGGATCGACCTTCGGGTCGTTGCTCCAGACAGCCACTTTCGTGCGGAAACCCGACTCGCGGGCGATCGCGCGGATCTCGACGGTGTGGTCGGAGATCTCGTTGACCTCGGCCTCGAAAAGGCGGCGGACGAAATGCGGGTGGCTGCGCGAAAGGATGATTTCCGGCCCGCGGCCTTCGTTTTCCACAGCAAGAACGTAACAGCGGATGCGGTCGCCGATGTTATAGTCCTCGCCTTGGACGCGCTCCTTGTTCGGCATGATGCCCTCGAACTTGCCGAGGTCGATCATCACGTCGTTACGCTCGAAGCGGCGGACGGTTCCGGAAACGATATCCCCTGCCCTGTCCTTGAACTCCTCATAGATCATCTCCTTCTCCGCCTGGCGCAGGCGCTGCATCATCGTTTGCTTCGCGGTCTGCACGGCGATGCGCCCGAAGTCCTTCGGCGTGACGTTGAACTCCAGCTTGCCGTCTACCTCTGCGTTGGGATCCTTCTTAAGGGCTATGCTAAGCGGAACTTCATTAAACTTGTCCTGATGGTCGTCATCCGCAACGACAGTCAGGGATGCGAAAATCTTCGTGGTGCCCTTTTTCGTGTCCACCTCGGCCCGCAGGATCTCGATGGCATCGGCGCCGGGAACCATTTTCCGATAGGCGGAAACAAAGGAAAACTCGAGGGCGGCGACGATCTTGTCGCGATCGATCCCTTTCTCTTTTTCGTAGTATTCAATGAGTGCGACGATGTCGTTTGTCATGGTGGCGGGCAGTGTTCGGGGAATTCGTTCCAGGCGTTTGCGGCGGTCTCTTTACGAGACTCCCAAAGACGCAAAAGAGTGGGTTTTTGACCCACTCTCCGTTTCACAGAGCTTGTTCGTTGACGGTCTTCTAGATGCGAACGAACAGCCTTGCAAGCCGAAAGTCGCGTGTGAAATGCCATTCCGAAGAGACCTGCGGAAAGCAGGATAAGCAGCGACTGCCTCAGTCTTTGGGACGCAGCAGATAGCCGGCGACCCAGCCTCGCCCGCCGGAGTCGTTCTGGCACCAGTGCCAGCCGTGAATCTGCTTGAGGGAAGTGATCGCGTCGCCACGCCTCACCTTGAGCACGGTGGGATCGAAGTCCTCCAGCGCGGCCCAGCGGTCTTCGCCGAGGGGTTCGAGGATCTCGGCGGGGACGTAGCCGTTGCGGCCGCTGGAATCGCTCACCCAGATCCAGCCGGGCCATGCCTTGTCGGCGGGACCGCTGGTCACCTCCTGCCCGGCGGTCAGGTGCAGGGCATGGGTATCACGCTCCTCGTAATCGGCGTTCGCGGTGAAATGTGCGGCAACGGTTTCCATGGCGAAAATCACTCGGCTCCCATCGTTGCCACATCAGGTTGCGGCTCTCCGTCGGGGCGGGAGCTTTCGAAAACGAGCTCCTCGCTGCCTTCTTTGCGGACGACCTGGACGATGTCCCCCGTTTTCACCGTGCCGCGCAGCAAGGCCTCGGCGAGCGGATCCTCCAGGAAACGCTCGACCGCACGGCGCATCGGACGCGCGCCGTAAGCGGGATCGAAGCCTTTCTCGGCGAGCAAGTCGCGGGCCTCCGGGGAAAGGGTCATCACGATCTCCTTCTCCTTGAGGCGCTTGACGAGCTTGGAAACCTCCAGATCGACGATCTGGTTGAGATCCGCCTTCTCCAGCATGTGGAAGACCACGAGATCATCGAGGCGGTTGAGGAACTCCGGTTTGAAATAGCGTTTCGATTCCTCAAGGATCTTCGCCTTCATACCCTCGAAATCGGATTCGTCCGCGTTCATCGCGCCGAAGCCTAGCGAGGTCTGGCGCTTGATCGTGGAGGCTCCGACGTTCGAGGTCATGATGATGATCGTATTGCGGAAATCGATCTTCCGGCCCAGCGAATCCGTGACGGTGCCGTCCTCCAAAATCTGCAGGAGCAGGTTCATCACGTCCGGGTGGGCTTTCTCGACCTCGTCGAAAAGGACGACCGAATACGGTCTGCGGCGGACGGCCTCGGAAAGCTGGCCGCCCTCCTCATAGCCGACGTAGCCCGGAGGAGATCCGATCAGGCGGCTGGCCGTGAATTTCTCCATGTATTCCGACATGTCGATCTGGATGAGCGCCTCCGCGTCGCCGAACATGAACTCCGCGAGATTGCGGGCGAGATAGGTTTTCCCGACACCCGTGGGCCCGAGGAAAAGGAATGAGCCGATGGGGCGCTTCGGATCCTTGAGATCGGCGCGGGAGCGGCGGAGGGCTTTGGAAATCGCTATGACCGCCTCGTTCTGGCCGATCACGCGGCCTTTGAGTTCGTCCTCCATTTTCAGGAGCTTCTCGGTCTCCTTCTGCTCCATGCGCTGGAGAGGCACGCCCGTCCATTTCGAGACGACCGACATGATGTCCTGGTCATCCACGACCACAACCTTCTCCTCGGACGAGGCACGCCATGACTTGAGTGTTTCCTCAAGGTGCTTCTTGGCCTGCTTCTCATCATCGCGGAGAGCGGCGGCTTTTTCGAAATCCTGGGCTGAAATGGCGGCCACCTTCTCGCGGTTGATCTCCTCGATCTTCAGCTCCGCTTCCTTGATGGCGGGCGGGCGGGTCATCGTGCCGATCCGGGCGCGGGCGCCGGCCTCATCGAGGACGTCGATCGCCTTGTCAGGAAGATAACGGGCGGTGAGGTAACGGGAGGTGAGTTTGACGGATGCCTCGATGGCGGCCGGGGTGTATTGCGCCTTGTGATGCGTCTCATATTTGTCGCGCAAGCCCTGAAGGATGAGGATCGCGTCCTCGACGGAAGGCTCGTCCACCTTGACCTGCTGGAACCGGCGCTCGAGAGCGGAGTCCTTCTCGATGTATTTGCGGAACTCGTTGAGCGTGGTCGCGCCTACGCATTGCAGCTCGGAGCGGCTGAGAGCGGGCTTGATGATATTGGAGGCATCCATCGCGCCTTCCGCGGAACCCGCGCCGACGATGGTGTGCAGCTCGTCGATGAAAAGGATCACGTTCTTCACCTTGCGGATCTCGTCCATGACCGCCTTGATGCGCTCCTCGAACTGGCCGCGGTATTTCGTGCCGGCCACCATCAGCGCGAGGTCGAGGGTTATAACGCGCTTGTCGCGGAGAAGCTCCGGCACGTTGCCGGGGACGATTTCCTGCGCCAAGCCTTCCACGATCGCGGTTTTCCCCACACCCGCCTCGCCGATGAGGACGGGGTTGTTTTTCGTGCGGCGGCAAAGGATCTGGATCACGCGCTCGATCTCGCTCTCGCGGCCGATGACCGGATCGAGCATTCCGTCTTTCGCGAGCTTGGTGAGATCCCGACCGAAAGCTTTCAACGCCGGAGTCTTGGTTTTGCCCTCCGCTTCGCTGTTGTCCGCGTTCGAGGGGCTCTCGTCCTCGAAGCCCGCCATGTCGTCGTCGTCGTCATCATCATCGTCGTCGTCGTCATCCACGTCGTCCGGGGCGAGATTGGGATCGATCTCGGCGAGGATCTCGTTGCGGGTGCGTTGGATATCGACGTCGAGGCGTTTGAGCACGCGGGCGGCGACGCCCTCACCCTCGCGCAGCAAGCCGAGCAAAAGGTGCTCGGTGCCGACATAGGAATGGTTGAGCGCCTTCGCCTCCTTGTTGGCGAGCGCGAGGACTTTCTTCACGCGCGGCGTGTAGGGGATGTTTCCGACGGCCTTCTGCGGTGGGCCGGAGCCGACCTCTTTCTCGACCTCCTGACGGACGGCTTCCAGCTCAAGCCCCATGCGCTCCAGAACGTTCACGGCGACGCCTTGGCCGAGCTTGATCAGGCCGAGCAGCAAATGCTCGGTGCCGACGTAGGCATGGTTGAAACGGTCGGCTTCCTTGCGGGCTAGGGCCAGCACCTGTTGCGCTCTGGGTGTGAAATTGTTCATTCGTTTTGAGGGTTGTCGCCTTCGGGGAAGCGGTCTGTTTCTTCGTTGTTGGCTATACGTTTATCAGGCGTATCGAGTGATTGCAAACGGGAGCGCATGATTTCCGCGCGGATCGAATCGCGGTGATCGGGCGAGAGTTTCATGCCTGCATGAAGTTGCAGGTGCGCCTGCTGGATGTCCATCAGAAGCGTGTCGCAGAGATTCACGGTGTCGGCGGGGAAAAAGCCGAGGTTTCCGCCAAGGCGAAGCAGCGAGAGGTGGTTCAGCGCCTCCTTGGAATCGATGAGATGCGCGTGCCGCAGCACCCCGTAGGCGCGCCCGATCTTGTCGGCGACCATGTGCGGATCGTCCTCCATGAGTTTCTCGCGGGCGTTCTGCTCGTGGCCGGCGACCTGCGCGATGACCCGCTCCAGCCGCGTGATGATCGTTTCCTCGCTCTCGCCGAGCGTGGATTGGTTCGACATCTGGTAAAGGTTTCCGAGGGATTCCGTGCCCTCGCCGTAAAGACCGCGCACCGCGAGGCCGATTTTGGCGACCGCCTGCAGCACCGGGCCGATCTGGTCGCTGAGGACAAGGCCGGGCAGGTGCAGCATCGCCGAGGCGCGGAGGCCGGTGCCGAGGTTCGTCGGGCAAGTCGTTAGATAACCGAGGGTGGGGTCGAAGGCGTATTCGACTTTTTTCTCCAGCTCGCTGTCGAGCGCGGAGAGCGAATCGAAAGCCTCGGTGAGACGCAGGCCGGGGCGGATGGCCTGCATGCGGAGGTGATCCTCCTCGTTGATCATGATGGAGAAACTCTGCCGCCTCTCGATCACTGCCGCCGAGCCTTCGCCGCGCGCCGCGTGCTCGCGGGAAATGAGATGGCGCTCCACCAAAACCTGTTTCTGCACAGGCGTGAGATCTCCCAGCTCGCGGGAAAAGGCGTCCTTCATCGCGGAAAGCTCCTCCACGGCGGGTCGCAGCACCGCCAGGGTCTCGGTGCGCTCGTCGCGCTTCGCCCAGCCGGGAAAGGAATGCCCGCGTAGATTTCTGGCGAGACGGATGCGTGAGGTCAGCACTGCGCCATGCTCGGCCTGCGCCCCTGTCATCCAGTCCGCCGGATGGCGGATCAATGTCGAGAAACGCATCATCGGCTCACCTCGTCCAGGGTTCGGATTTCATCGCGCAAGCCCGCCGCGATCTCGTAGCTCTCGGAGGCGATGGCCTGTTCCAGTTTCGTCCGCAGTTCCTCAAGCCGCTGGTGGCGCGTATGGCTTTCCATCAAACCTTCCGGCACCTTGCCGACGTGGCTGACGCCCTTGTGCATGCCGCGCAGCATCGGCGCGACCTCATCCGCAAAAACGTGATAGCAGTTCCCGCAGCCGAACCTCCGCACCTTGCGCAGGTCGTCGATGCTGAACCCGCATTCCGGGCAGACCTTCGCGCCGCCCCCCGACCTTTCCTTGCGCTGTGTCGGCGCGCCGGTCGTAGATTTCTCGAATTTCCCGAGCAGCATGTCCGCAAGCGAGAAACCGGTCGGATCCGTCACGCCGCGCTCTTTCGCGCAACTGTCGCAGAGGCAGACCTTTTTCATCTGCCCCTCCGCGAGCTGCGTGAGGAACACGGTCGCCTTGCTGTCGCAATAGTCGCACTTCATCTCGTCAGTAAGCTAACACATCATGCAAACGGCGTGCCGGTATTCATCGCGAGTTCGTGAAATTCCGCGAGGAAACGCTTCGTGAGTTCGCCCGGTTTCCCGTCGCCGATCACCCGCCTGTCGAGCGACACCACGGGGATCACCTCCGCCGCCGTACCGGTCAGGAAACACTCGTCCGCGATGAAAATGTCGTAGCGCGTCAGCGAGCGCTCGACCACCCGGATCCCGAGTTTTTCCGCGATCTCGAACATCACCGCCCGAGTGATCCCGTCCAGCGCGCCGTCGGAAATCAGCGGTGTGAGCAGCTCGCCGTTCTTGAAAAGGAAGAGGTTGTCGCCCGTGCATTCCGCCACGTAACCCTGCTCGTTGAGCATCACCGCCTCCAGCGCGCCGCCCTGGATGGCCTCCACTTTGGCCATGATGTTGTTGAGGTAGTTCAGGCTCTTCACCTGCGGCATCAGCGCACCGGGCGCGGGGCGTCGCGTGGCGCAGGTGATGATCGCAAGTCCGTTCTGATAATGCTCCTCGGGATACAGCTTGATCGTCGAGGCGATGATGAACATCGAGGGCTTCGGGCAAAGGTATGGGTTCAGGCCCAGCTCCCCCGCCCCGCGTGTCACCACCAGCCGGATGTATCCGTCGCGCAAACCGTTCGCCGCCACCGTCTCACAGGTGAACTTGCAAACCTCCTCCTGCGTCCACGGCATGTTCAGCAGGATCGCCTTCGCGGAATCGAACAGCCGGTGGATGTGCTCCTCCAAACGGAACACCCGCCCGTTGTAGAAACGGATTCCTTCGAAGATCCCGTCCCCATACAACAACCCGTGGTCGAAAACCGAAATTTTCGCCGCGCTTTCATCCACCAACTCTCCGTCTAACCAGATTTTCATACGTTCTCGACCCGAAGCCTAGGCGACCCGGACACCGTGGCAAGCGGCGGATGGAGAAAAATAAAAGCTGAGATGCTGAACACTGAAATACTGAAATGGTTGGACGTTCCGGCCCGCGCATTCATTCTCCTAACCATGCTCCAGACCACCGCCGACCTCAAAGCCCTCCTCCTGAAAAAATCCGTCCGCACCGGAACATTCACCCTCGCCTCCGGCAAGCAGTCCGACCTCTACATCGACTGCCGCGTCACCGCCCTCGACCCCTTCGGCGCGGCCCTGATCGGGGATCTCGGCTGGCACGCCGTCCGTTCCAAGATCCATTCGGAAAAACTCTCCATCCAGTCCATCGGCGGCATGACCCTTGGGGCGGATCCCATCTCGCTCGCCATCGGCATGGCCTCCGCCCGCCAGCACCCGGACGAGGCGCTCCAGGTCTTCACCGTCCGCAAGGAACCGAAAGGCCACGGCGCAGGCAAACAAATCGAAGGAAACTTCGCCGCTGGCCAGAATGTGATCGTCGTCGATGACGTGATCACCACCGGTGGCTCCACCCTGAAAGCAATCGACGCCATCGAGCGCGAAGGCGGCCACGTGAAATTCGCCATCGTCCTCGTGGATCGCGAGGAAGGCGGCCGCCAGGCCATCGAGGCAAGGGGCATCCACGTCATCCCGCTGTTCACGCGGACGACGTTACTGGGATGAGAGAGCTCTCAACATCGGAATCCTCACACGAAGTCGCAAAGACACAAAGGGATATCATTGATCAACAAGAGCCACCTTCGCGTCTTCGCGGCTTCTTGTGAGATCCATTCCCTCACTTCTTCCACTTCTCCCAGGGCTTTTTCTCCGCCTTTTTGGTTTCGGGGGCGAGCTCGTCGTTGAAGGCGGAGCGGGCAGTGTGGCGGAGGAGGCGGGCGATTTCCTTGGCATCCTCCAGCAGTTCCCGCATGCGTTCGGGGGAAAGGCCGGGTTCCTGGAGGGCGGCTTTCACGGCGGAGTCGCGTTTCTGAAGGACAATGGAAGACAACATGCCGAGCGTATGTTCGGCGGCCTGGAGTCCGTCGTCGGAGGTGGCGGGGGTGGCTCCCATTTCCTTGTGGAGGGCGAGCTGTTCGCCTTTGCGGAGACCGGAGACGAAGGCGTTCACGGCGGCGTTCGAGGTGGTGTCCGGGGAGGCGGCGAGGATTTTCTCCAGCAGTGCGATGCCCTCCACCCATGCCTTCGCCTCGTGGAGGGTCTCGAACTGCTCACTGAGGAAATGCTGGGCGGGCGCTGAGGTGAGCGCGAGGTGGCAGAGGTAGCCGACCGTGCGGTCGAGCGGGATGGGCTCCGCGACGGCGGTTTGTTCTTCCTGCTGTCCGCGCACGGGACGCTGCGCCTGGGCTTTCGCCTTGCGGACGGCGTTGGAAATCCCCTCCCGCAAGGTGACGGAGCCGAGGCCAAGCATGGTGGACACGACGTTGATCTGCTGGTCGCGGGCGGCGTGGTCGCCCATCACGGAAAGCAGGTCGGTGCATTCGCGGGTCAACTCGGTGCGGCCTTCCGCGGTTTCCAAGCGGCCGTTTTTCCGGGCGGAAGCGATCTTGAAATCGAAGAAGTCCCGAGCCTCCGCGACCTGTTTCCGGAAGCCCTCCACGCCATGCGCCTTGAGGTAGGTATCGGGATCGTCGCCGGCCGGAAGCTCGACGACTTTCACGGAAAGCCCCTCGGGCGCGAGTTCGCGGAAAGCGCGCTCGCAGGCTTTCACACCCGCGTTGTCGGCATCGAAACAGAGCACCGCAGTCTGCGCATAGCGTTTCAGGATGCGCGCGTGCTGCGAGGTGAAGGCGGTGCCGAGCGGGGCGATCGCGTTTTCCACCCCGCCCTCGTGGCAGGCGATCGCGTCGATCTGCCCCTCGCAAAGGATCACGGCCTTTTCCTTGAGGATCGCCTTTTTCGCGCGGTCGAGGGCGAAGAGGACGTTGGATTTCTTGAAGATATCGGTCTCCGGGGAGTTGATGTATTTCCCGGAGCGCGGATCATCCTTAAGCTGCCGGCCGCTGAAGGCGATCACGTCGCCCACCTCGTTGCGGATGGGAAACATCAGCCGGTCCCGGAAGCGGACGTAGATGCCGTTGGCGGGCCTGTCCTCATCCTTCAGCGAGGCGAGGCCGGAGGCGACGAGATCCTTGCCGGTGAAATTCTTGCTCCGCGCCCAATCGAGAAACACCCGCGAGTTCTCCGGCATCCAGCCGATCTCCCAGCGCTCCGCCATCTCGCGCCCGAAGCCGCGGCCTTTCAGGTAATCCCGCGCGTGCTGGCACTGAGGATCGGTCTTCAGGAGTTCATGGAAAAACGCCGAGGCCTCGCGGTGCAGATCGAGCAGCTTTCCGCGAGAGCGTTTCGCGGCGCGTGCGTTGGGATCATCCGGCTCCTCCTCAAGATGCACGCCGGCCTTGGTGGCGAGCCGTTTCAGCGCGTCCATGAACAGCAGCCCCTCGTGCTCCATCACGAAGCCGATGGCGTTGCCGCTCTTGCCGCAGCCGAAGCAGTGGAAGAACTGCTTGTGCGGGCTGACGTTGAAAGAGGGCGTTTTCTCGTGGTGGAAGGGGCAGTTCGCCTTGTAGCCGGTGCCCGCGCGTTTCAGCGGGATGTAGGAGCCGATGAGATCGACGATGTCGGTGGATGCCAACACCCGCTCGATGGTCTCCTTGGAAATCAGTCCCACGGTTCAGCTCGCTTTCCCGGAAAGTTTCCCACGCCCGAGCTTCTCATCGAGGATGTGCCACTGCTCGCGGCTGACGATGTAACCGACGCAGGCCTCGCGCCCACAGAGGCAGGGATGATCCTCGTAGCACTCCACGTCGAAGCCATAGTCGAAGGTGAGTTCCTCGCCCTCGGCGATGTCGCGCAGGGCGTGGATGAAAATCTTTTTCCCCTTCGACCACGCCTCGCAGTTCGGGGCGCAGGAATGATTGATGAGGCGGGCGGTGTTCCACGGCACGTTGCCGTCGAGATCCCATTTGTTGGTGAGGTTGAAAATATAGACCGCCGCGTCGCCGGTCTTCGCGGAGCGCTCCTGTTGCTTGGTGCCGCGCTTGCCGCTCTCGTCCTTGTCGATCAGCTCGCCGACGTATTCGATGATGATTTCCTCGGCCGCGATTTCGCGCGTGGCGTAAACGCCGCTGCCGTGGATGGAGGAACCGCGCACCTCGCAGAGATCGCTCTGGCCGCGCTTCCACAGCGCCAGCAGTTTCCTGTGAAGTTCCGAGTCGCTGATGCCATTCTTGCCGTTCGCCATGCGCGGGATACTTACTTGATCTGCCGTTTTTCCAAAGGAGGAAGTTCGAGATTCATCGGCAAATTCACAAAAAGGCTGCGAAGGTCGTTCACGGAAACCGCCGAGCCGTCGATGAAAGTCCAGTCGTCCTTGCCCTTGTCCGTGACGGCCACCTGGAAGCCCGTGCTCTCGATGATGACCGCGATGGGGTCTCCCTTGATGTGCGTGCGGAACTTCGTGACCGTCGGCACCAGCACCAGCCACTTCGTGTAGCGGAGCCTCTCGACCTGCTTCCCGTCCACGACCTCCACCAGCTTTCCGGGATGGACCTCGAATGCGCGGGGCTGGCCTTGCGGCGAGAAATCGGTGATGGAAATGCCCTGCTGGAGCATCCGTTTTCCCGCACCGTCGATCTGTTCCTGGAGCTTGTCCATGCCGCCCATACGCCTCGCGGCGCGGTCTTTCCACTGCGGATACATGCGCTCACCCGCCACCTCGTAACGGCCCATGACAACCTCCTTGCCCAGATCCGCAACGGCCTTCACGGCGGATGCGACGATCTCGGGCGACGCGGCTTCGGTGACGGCATTCTCGGCGAGATCCTGCGCGCGAAGCACCGCTGTGAGCGCCAAAAGAACGAAAAGGCATTTCATGCGTGAACCCATGCCGCCGCCCGCTTCCCCAGTCAACCACCAAGGTGGCGCGGAAAACCTGCGATTGCGCTTTTTCACAGGCGACCGATCAGCCTAGTCTCCCGTCATGGCACAGCTGCGCAGCATCAATTTCACGGTCGTCCGCCTCGCGGTGGTCGGGATCGTTATCGTCGTCGGGATTTTCACGAGCTTCTACACGGTTTCCGCGGATTCGCAGGCCGTGGTGCTGCGCTTCGGGAAACCCATCGACACCAAGGGCCCGGGCCTTCATTTCAAGCTGCCCTATGGCATCGACAGCGCCCTCAATGTCGAGGTCGAGCGGCAGCTCAAGCAGGAGTTCGGCTATGGCACCGAGGGGGCGACGAACCGGTGGCAATATTCCGATCCCAGCGAACAGGAATTGGAAAAATCGATGGTAACGGGAGACCTCAATGCCGCGCTGGTCGAGTGGGTTGTCCAATACCGTATCGACGATCCCGAGCTATACCTTTTCGCCGTCCGCGATCCGGACGCCACCCTGCGGCACCTTTCCGAAAGCGTCGTGCGCGAGATCGTCGGAGACCGGACGGTGGATGAGGTCATCACCGTTGGCCGTCAGGAAATCGAGGCGGTCGCTACGGCCAAGCTCCAAGCCGCCACTTCCTCCTACGCGATGGGCCTGCGCATCGAGCAGGTGCAACTCAAGGACGTGAATCCTCCGCGCGCCGTGCAATCCTCCTTCAACGCCGTCAACCAGGCGCAGCAGGACAAGGAAACCGCGATCAACGTCGCCAACGGCGAATACAACAAGGAAATCCCCCGCGCCCGCGGCGAGGCCGACCGCATGATCTCCGCCGCCGAAGGCTACGCCAAGAAGCGCGTCAATGAGGCTGCGGGAGATGTCGCCTCCTTCGAGGCCTTGCTCGTCGAATACACCGCCGCCCCGGAAATCACCCGCCGCCGACTTTATCTGGAAACCATGTCGGAAATCCTGCCGCGCCTCGGCAAGACCATCATCCTCGACGAGGAAGCCAAAGGCATCCTCCCCCTCCTCAACCTAGACGCGAAGCAATAAGTCTTCCTTAGAGCTTGAAATTTAAAGTTTAGAATTTTTCTTATGAAACGCTTCACTATCTCACTCGCCGTGATGGCCATCGCCGCCATCGTGTTTGTTTTCTATGTCTGCTCCTACACGGTCTCGCCCACGGAACAGGTCATCATCACCCAGTTCGGGGAGCCGCAGGGAAAACCGATCAACGAACCCGGTCTCCATTTCAAGAAGCCGTTCATCCAGGTGGTGAACCGCATCCCGAAAAACATCCTCCCGTGGGACGGAAACCGCACCGAGATGCCCACCAAGGACAAGCTCTACATCGCTGTCGATTGCTTCGGGCGTTGGCGCATCACCGATCCGCTCGAGTATTTCCGCCGGCTCCGCAACGAGCGCTCCGCCTCATCCCGCATCGAGGACATCATCGGCTCCGCTACCCGCAGCATCGTCGGCAAACACGATCTCATCGAGATCATCCGCACCGATAAGGAGCGCACCCCCTTGAAGGACGAGACCCTTGAGGAAATGACCGACGGCCAATCCGGAAACATCGGCGTCCTCCCGAAAATCCGCAAAGGTCGCAATGTCCTGGAAGACGAGATCATGGCCGATGCCGCGCCCAAGCTCAGGCAGCTCGGCATCGAGCTGCTCGATGTCCGCTTCAAACGCATCAACTACAACCCCTCTGTCGTCGAGAAAATCTACGGACGCATGACTTCCGAGCGCCAGCAGATCGCCTCGAAATTCCGCTCCGAAGGCGAAGGCGAGGCCGCCCGCATCCTCGGCGACAAGGAGCGCGACCTCAACGGCATTTCCTCCGAAGCCTACAAGAAAGTCCAGACCATCCGCGGCCAGGCCGATGCCGAAGCCTCGAAAATCTACGCCCGCGCCTACGGCCAAAACCCCAAGGCCGCCGAACTTTACGAATTCATCAAGACCATGGAGATGTACCGCAACACGGTAGGCAAACAATCCACCCTCATCCTTTCCACCGACTCCGACCTTTTCAAGTTCATGAAATCCTCGGACGCGGAATACGCAACTGATGAGTCCCGCTGAACTGTTGCCCTGAGAGGTTCGGCGCACTGCATGATAGATCCAGCCACCTGCTTACGGACTCTCCATGACAGCCCAGAATCCAGATCGCATATCCGGGCAACGCCGTCCGCTGAAAGCAGCGCTACTTCGAAAGAGTCGCGGCATCCTGACATGGAGCGATGATCTCCAGGATGGCTTCAGCCAAATCGGCGTGGAAACCCTGGCAACGTCCTTCCGCCCCTTATCGCTGGTTGAACGGCTCAACGACCGGCGGCGGAACGGCAAGCTCTTCGATAATCCGGCAACCCTTCGCCGTATCGTCTCCGAACTCGGGTATTTCGCCCCGGATCTCGTGGTCACGCTCAACTACCCGGGGCTGCCCGGCCCTTTCCACGCAGCCTTGCGATCCGCCCTGCCCGGCAACACGCCCATCGTGGGATGGCTTTGCGACCGCATCGACTCCTTCCCGCAGGACCACGAGCCGTGCTTTGACGGTGTCTATTACTTCGATTCCTCCTGCCTTCCGGCATTGGCTGCGGCCTACGGATCGACCGGCGCCTTGCTTTCCTTTCTGCCACTGGCGGCATCGCCGTCCCGCTATGCCGATCTCCGGATCCCCGCCGAAACCCGCACACCGCGCCTGCTGTTTGCAGGAAACTGCACTCCGGACCGCCAAGTCATCTTCCGGAAATGCCGCGCCCTCGGCATGCCGCTCGACCTCTACGGCCCGCATGCCGGGAATTTCCCGATGATCTGGCGGAATCGCAAATTCCGCACATCCGACCTTGCCCGGCTGTACCAGCGATACGCGGTCAACCTGAACCCGTTGCAGTCAGGTAACACCACCAGCGGGCTCAACATGCGCACGTTCGAGATCCCCTGTGCGGGCGGACTGGCCACCTATCCGCTTGTCGAGGATCTCCCGCGCTGCTTTTCACCCGGCAAGGAAATCATCGCCTATCAGACACTCGGGGAGTTGGCGGACTACTTCAACCGGGCGATAAGAGACCCGGATTTCGCAAATTCCATCGCCCTTGCCGGCCACGCCCGCGTAATGGGCGAGCATACCTTCCGCCATCGCGCCGAACGCTTCCTCGCCGACTGGCAGAACCATCACAGCCATCCATGATCCCCGAAAATCAACCATCACCGCAACCGGTTTTGGCAGCCGGCACGCTGCTCATCAACCTCGACCAGCGCCCCGAACGCCTGAAGCGCTTCGAGGGCTTGCCACTCGTCCGGGCCCATTTCCCCGGGTGGAAACGTCTGCCCGGCGTCTCCGGCATCCGCATTCCCGGATACGGGGGCGCTCCATGGTTCCGCGGACGCAAGCGCGACACCGCGTGGGCCGGGCGTGCGGGATGCGTCCTGTCACACCGCAAAGCCATCGAAACCGCCCTGAACGCCGGTTGGAGCCGTGTCTGCATCCTGGAAGATGATATCGATTTCCCCGGCGACTCCCCCGCCGCCCTGGAGGCCGCCGCGTCATGGCTCGATGAACATGAGGATCTTTGGGAAATCGCCTATCTCGGCTACACCGAGCCGGTCGGCCCCTGCATGAAACTGACCGGGCATGACGCCCGGCTCTCCGTTTACCGCATCGGCGGGTGCGCCACCACGCACGCCTACATCCTCAAGCGCAAGGCCATGGAGTGGATCATCACGCAGCTGCCCGGTGAGAACGGGATCTGGAACTGGATCGCGGAGCATCGTGCCATCGATCGCTGGTATTCGCGCCATCTCGCCGGCCGGTTCCCTGTCGTCGCCTTCAGCCCAGGCATCATCGGGCAGGTTTCCGACTTTTCGGACATAGGCCAGCGCGAGGCGGATGGCGAGCGGGAGGAATCGTTCTACATGGCGATTCCGGATCGGCTGGTCGCAAAGTCCCCAATCGCCTTCTCCGCGAAATCCGCAATCCGCAAGGCACAGGTCGGGCTGATGAACACCTACGACAAACTACGCGCCTTGCGCAAGCGGAACAAAGGATTCTAGGATCGCCGGAACCCAAACGATGCCTCCCGAGCCAGACACATCCAGCCAAAGCCCCATCAGGATAAAATTCCTATCCAAGGCGCAGTCGGCGGACCGCGATTATGACCGTTGGCTGCGCCGCCTGCCCGGCGGATACAATCGTTGGGGAAACTGCGAGTTTCTATTCGAGCAGGATTGCGACCGATACGACTGGCTCGTGGTCTATGACGACCTGCCCCGCCTTCCGGGCCAGAAAAACCCCTTCTGGGAGGAAATCCTCGCCTGTCCGCGGGAGCGCACCCTGCTCATCACCACCGAGCCGTCTTCCATCAAACTCTACGGCTATGGGTTTCTCAGGCAGTTCGGCTGGGTTCTAACCAGCCAGGAGCCGCGCTTCATCCGCCATCCCGGCATGATCCACCGGCAAGCCGGCCTGGTCTGGTTCTACGGCAATACCGACATACGGGGCACGTTCGACCACCTTGCCGCGACCGTCGATCCGCCGGAGAAATCCGCCGACCTCTCCACGGTTTGCTCCTCCAAAAGCATGCGCCACACGCTCCACGCCAACCGCGTCGCCTTCACCCAAGCGCTGAAAACCGCCATTCCGGACATGGAAATCTACGGCCAGGGCGTCCGCGAAATACCCGACAAGGCCGACGCCCTCGATCCGTTCCGTTATCACCTCGCCATCGAAAACCACGTCGCCCCGCATCACTGGACGGAAAAGCTTTCCGATCCGTTCCTCGGCTGGTGCCTCCCCATCTACCACGGGTGCCCGAACGCCGCGGATT
>JAIXQS010000083.1 GCA_027485615.1 Verrucomicrobiaceae bacterium | reverse complement strand
TCCGCCAACCGCGATCCAGAGGTCTTCGCCGAGCCAAACGAGATACGGCTCGACCGCAAGCCGAACCCGCATGTCGCCTTCGGGTTCGGCGCACACCTCTGCCTCGGAGCGCATCACGCGCGCGCCGTCATGCGAGGCCTGATCCAAAAATTGGCGGAAAGGGTCTCCCACATCGAAATTTTGGAAAAGGTGGAACTAGTCGAAAATGAGCCCGACTACATCCGCAAGATCGGTTATGAGCTGTTGCGCGCGAAATTTTCCGAAGTGGCCCAATGAATCCCGGAAACCCATATCCGGGCCATTTTCCGGCGTTAGGAGTTCTCGCGCCAATGTCATTCCGTCGGCGCAGTGCGCTAACTCCTAAGCGCAGGATTTAGGTTTCCCATCCGTGGTTTGGGGTCTAGCGTCGCAGCCATGCGCCTTGCAGATACCTTCTCCGCCCTGAAAGCCGACCATCGAAAAGCCTTTGTCGCCTACGTGGCGGCGGGCGATCCGTCCTTCGATCTCTCGCTGGAGGTCATGCATGCGCTGGCGGATGTGGGGGCGGATGTGATCGAGCTGGGGCTGCCGTTTTCCGATCCGCTGGCGGACGGGATCGTGAACCAGATGGCCGCCGACCGCGCGCTCAAGGCTGGGATGACCACCGCCCGGACGCTGGAGCTGATCCGCGCTTTCCGGAAGACGAATGACAGAACGCCGCTCGTGCTTTTCACCTACCTGAACCCGATCTTTACCTACGGCTTCGGGAAATTCCAGAAAGACGCGGTCGAAGCCGGGGCGGACGGGGTGCTGTTGCTCGACCTGCCTCCGGATGAGGCTTCGCTCTCGGCCGAGCTTGCCGAGAACCATGGCCTTTCCCACATCAGGCTCATCGCGCCCTCGACACCGCCGGAGAGGGTGAAATTCCTTGCTCAGCAGGCGGAGGGTTTCATCTACGCACTTTCGCGCAGCGGCGTGACCGGCGGCCACTCGGCTCCGGCGGAGACCATCCCGGCGCAGGTCGCCGCGATCAAGGCGCACACGGATGTGCCGGTCTGCGTAGGCTTCGGCATCTCAAACCCGGAGCAGGCGGCGATGGTCGCGAAATCCTGCGACGGCGTGATCGTCGGCTCCGCGATCGTGAAACAGGTGGAGCTGAACCTCGCGAACCCCGCGCAGGCGGTTAGGGATTTCACCAAGCCGCTGATCGACGCGATCCGGTGAAAATTTAAACCTTAAACTCCAAGCAAGAGTGTCTTGTGTGTCGCCTTGCCTTCGCCAGCCTCCTCCGCAATATTCCCCCGTCCAAGGATTCCTCCTTAGGGTTTAAAGTTTAAAGTTTCCAACCTCATGCTCCTCCACTTCTACAAAATGAACGGCGCGGGAAATGACTTCATCGTCATCGACAACCGTGATCTCTCCATCTCCCTCGACGAGGACACCATCGCCGCGCTGTGCGACCGCCACCGCGGCATCGGAGCAGACGGCCTGCTCGCCGTGGAGCCGGCGGAAAAGGGTGCGGACTACAAATTCCGCTATTACAACGCCGACGGCGGCGAGGCGGAGATGTGCGGTAACGGCGCGCGCTGCTTCGGCTTCTTCACAGCCCACCTTTCCGGTGAGGAAGAGCTGCCCGACAGCGTCAGTTTCGAGACGATCGCAGGAACGCTCACCGCAGAGATCATTGGCGACGATGTCCGCATCGCGATGTCCGATCCGAAGGATCTTGAGCTGAATTGCCCGGCGAGCATCGACGGCTTCGCCGGCGTCCTGCATTCCGTGAACACCGGAGTCCCCCACGTGGTGAGCTTCGTGGATGATCTGGAAAACACCGATGTGTTCAGCCACGGCCACGCCATCCGCAACCATCCGCATTTCGCCCCCGCAGGCACGAACGCGAACTTCGCGAAAGTCCTCTCCCCCGGCCACATCTCGATCCGCACCTACGAGCGCGGCGTCGAGGACGAAACCCTCGCCTGCGGCACCGGAATGGTCGCCTCCGCTCTCATTCATCATCTCCTCACCGGCGCGGAATCGCCCGTAAAGGTGGATGTCGAGGGCGGCGACACCCTGACCATCGGCTTCGAGAAAAGCGGTGAGAACTCCTTCTCCCACGTCACCCTCACCGGCCCTGCGGATTTCGTTTTCGAAGGCGAGATCGAGATCTGATCCCTGGGCCAGCTAGGGGCGCTACACCGCGGATTTCGGAGTGAAATGACGGCGCGCCTCCATATCCTACCGGCTTTCCGCTCTTGTGAAAATCCACGACCGGGATTCCCGAAATCCGTTTAGACCGTCGCTTCCAGCCATTTTCCACGGACATGTAGCCTGGCGAACACCAAGGCCTGCGTTACCAGATCGAGACTCAGCACGATCCAAACGCCTGTCAGGGAAACCATGTCAAGCCGTGTCATCAGCCACAGCACACCGACGCGGAAAAACAGCATGCTGCTGAACGCCCGGGTCATCACCATCCTCGTCGCGCCCGCGCCGCGCATGGTCGTTTTCAGGATGATGCATGTGGCGAAAAACGGCTGCGTGAACGCGCATACCACCAGCAAAGGCCCGGCAAGATCGGCGTGAAGGCTGCTGCCGGGGGCCATCATCTCGATGAGCCACGACCTTCCAAAAAGAAAACAAAGGCCCATGAAAAACATGATGCCGACGGCAAGCATCCACGAGAAACGTACGGCGCGGACGGCCATTTCCCTGGAACCCGCGCCGAGGTATTGCCCGGTGAGCGCCGCCGCCGCCGCCGCGATCGCGAAGCCCGGCAGGAAACTCATCGACTCAAGCCGCACCGCGATGAAGTGAGCGCCCAGCGCCCCCTCATCATTGAGGGCGGCGATGACACGCAGCCCGTACGAGTGGATCACCCACATCCCAGCGATCTCAACCGCCTGCGGCACACCCACCCGCCAGATCCGCAGCATCGTCTCGCCGTGGAACAGGAGGCCCTCCCGAGTCCAGCGCAAGCCTTCCGTTTTTTTCAGCACAAGTATCACTACCACCGTGAGCAAGCCCGCGATCCAGCCGATCACCGTGCCCAGCGCGATCCCCTCCACGCCCATCCCTCCGAACGGCGCCGGGCCGAACACGAAAAGCACGCTCATCGCCATGTTCACGAGGTTCACCACGACCATCGCGAGGAACGGCGTTTTCGTATCGCCGGAACCGCGCAAGGCTGCGTTCACCGCGAACATCGCACCCGCCACCGGCGCGGACCAGGCGAGCATGTGAATGTAGGATTTCGCATAAACAGCCGCCGCCGGTGTGATCCCCATCCAGTGGATGAACGGAACCGTCCCCACCTGTAGAATGACATAGGCGACCATACCCGCAACCGCTCCAAGCCACACACCCTGCCCCAGCGCCATGTCCGCGAGTTTGAAATCCCTCGCCCCCACCGCGCGGGAAACCAGAGCCATCACACCGGTAGATACCGCGCCTTGGAAAATGTAAATGAACCAGCCGACATATCCCCCCAGCGCCATCGCGTCGAGAATGGCCACCCTTTCCTCGCCCACCGCCATTCGCCCTGCGATGAGGATGTCCGTAGTGCCCACGAAAAAGGAGAGCACCTGCTCCAGCAGCGGCCAGAACGCCAATGTCAGCACCTGCATCGCGAGGGTCATGCCGCCGAGCTTTCCGCCCAGCCGGATCTCCTCGCCCCGCTCGCTCGCCTCCACCGAAATCCCGGGCTTGTCCATCCGCGCGGAGACTGATCCGTCACCCGGCGATCTTCAACCCATCATTCCGCAATCAAAGCGGCGGGATGCTCGCGAGCGCGGCGTCGAGGCGTCCGGTGGTCTTGTGGAGGGCGCACCAGTTTTGGATGTAGGGCATGTCGAGTTTATCCGTTCCTTGCACAGCAAGGATGTCGGTAACATCCGCTAAATCCTTGTCGCGACCCCACCTTATTTTTTGGACGATGACGTCCTCCGCGGTGGGAACCCAGCCCTTGCAGTTCAGGATCGGTATGAAAATTTGCTGCCTCCGCCCGAATTCCTGCATTACGAAAGGGTCATCGAAAAGCTCGAAGAGTTCGATTTTCACGGGCGGCGGGGAGAGCGTTTGTCCGACATGGCGTTTTCCCCATTTAAGCGTGTCGAAGACGGCTTGCTGCTCGAAAATGACAATATCATCGAGAGCCTTGATGATCGCATTGACCCCACCACCGGTTGTGACCGGAACAAGAAAATCAACATCGCGGGTTGATCGAGGGATTCCATGGGCACCGGCGGCGATGGCGCCGACAATCATGTAGGGCACTCCCGTGCTTTCGATCCTCTCCAAAACCTGCGTCGCGATGTTTGCGATGTCCATCAGGCGGCAGGTTTGGTTTTTGAATAGAGGCCGTGCTCACGAACCCGGTCGAGACGTTCCAGTCCTTTCCTTACTTCCTGCCATCCGAGGTTTTTATCATCCGTCCCGAGACGCGCCATGGCGCCAGCGAGCATCATTCCGAACTGGAGTTCGGATTGTTCGAGAACAGCGGAAATCCGTTCTTCCGTAGTCATCGCCCGCGCACGCAGAACTTTCTCCCGGTAGATGGAATCCTGGAGATCTTTTAGCGCGGTGGGATGATCGTGGGGATTCGGCATCGGAAACTTGCGCAACCTAGCGTGATCCGGACGGGAATCGAAGGAGTGAATCCGTGCCTACTCGGACGGCGCTTCCTGAGGGCCGGGTTGGGCGGGTGGAGCCTGCTCCGGAGCGGGCTGCACAGGGATCTCGACGGGCGGGGTGACGGCGGAGATGCCTTCAGGTATGGGCGGTGCCGCGGCTCCCGGGCCGGGGCCTTTGTCCATGAATTCGGTGCGGTTTTTCAGAAGGGCATCGACGGTGAATTTACTTACCTCAAAGGTGCGGCCTTCGAGAGCCTTGGTTTTATCAAGACTATCGGTCAGCGCCTTGAGCCGGTCGTCGAAGATTTTCTGCGCGGCCTCGGCATCCTCCGGCTTCTCGCCTTCGGGTTTCTTACGCTCCTTGGCGAGATCCGCCTCGACGGCGACAGTCATCAGATAGTTATCCGTGGCGGGTGGTGCCTCGGCTCCCTCTTTCGCGGCGGCAGGCTTTGCAGGTTGGAGGGTGATCCTGTAGGTGAGGCCTTCGAAGGTGGTGATGACGACCTTCTGGAGTTTTTCGGGCATTACCTTTTTCTCCAACTCGGCGGCGGGCACAACATCGTCGAAACGCGAGAACGAGAACAGGGATTTCAGAGGTGAGGTCGCCGCCGCATCGGTCTTCACGCCGGGGTAGGCCTCGGTGAAGGCGAATTCGGAGTTCTCATCAGCACGCGTGAACTCCCATTCGTTCTCATCAGAGCCGGGTTTGGAAACAGAGATCCCCTTGATCTTCTCGAGCTTGATGAAGTCTTCGGAAAGCCAGCTTTTGGGATCTTCGGAGAGGGTGCCGAATACCTCGGATACGGCGTAGAAGCCGGACTCGTCGGCATGGTTGCGGACGAAGCGCCCAGTCGCCCCGCCGCCCAAGGGCGAGTTCGATGCCGCCGCATCCAGGTTTTTCCCAAACGAGACCTTCGCGAGTTCCTTGCCGGAGGCGTCCTTGAAAACGGCGGTGATGCCGCGCATTTCCGCAACGGAGGAGTTCTCATCCATGCCGAAACGCGGCGCGAACGAAGGGCCGGCTTCTATGCCTTGCGCCACCTTCAGTTCGGCGAGGGTGCGGAGCAGGTCGTTGATGTTGCGGATGTTGGCGGGGAAGTTGTCGCGCTGGGCAACCGTCCACTTGCCGTCCTTGAGGGCGAGTGTGACGGATTGTTCCGCACCGGCTATCTCGATGGTTGTAGCTTTGTCGGCGGGGAAATCGGCGAGCAGGGTTTGCCCTGGAGTGCGGCTTGTGGTGTTCCGTTCGTCTCCGGAAGCGGATTTTTTCACAAGGAAGACGGACACGCCGAGAACGAGGGCGACGATCCAGAGGATGATGACGGTGCGGGGTTTCATGTTTTTCTGTCGAAAATGTTAGAAGTTATCTGTTATTGGTTCTTGGTAAGAGGGTGTCCATTTAACGGATAACCTCTAACGTCGAACTCTATCTCGCGCGGGTGGAGGAGCGGCGTTTCAGGAAAAGACCCAGGCCCGCAAGGATGACTAGCGCCGGCATGGCAGCGACATTGAGGAGGGTGATTCTGCCGCCCAGTTTGTCTTTGTCACGGCGGAGTTCCTTTTGCTGTTCGCGGATGAGGCGGGAGTAAATCACTTGCTGTTCGCGCAGTTTCGCAATCTCCGCCTTCTGTTCCGGTGTGCCGAAAGGGCCGGAGGATTCGCCCCGCTGTGCCTGAAGTTCCTGGAGCTTGGTCATCGCTTCGCGCTGCTTCCCCTCGAATTCCTCGATCTTGCCGCCGACTTTCTTTTCAAACTCGGCTTCCATCCCCTTGATGACCGTGAACGGCCGCCGTGTGGCGGCGCGGGAGCGGGAGCCGATCAGGTATTTCGAGCCGACCGCCTGGTCGAGGAGGTTGAAAAGCAGGCTAGGGTTGCCGTTCATGGGGGTGGCCATCTGCATGCCGCCGCCGAAGTTCTGGACGTTGTAGGCGAAGCGGTCATAGAAGGCGTCGATGTCTGCGATCAGGAACACGTTGCCGGGCTTGACGGCCTCCTTGAGGGATTCGTCCTTCGGTTTCTCGGCCTCCTCTTTTTTCTCCTCCCCGGGGGCGGCTTCTGGTTCTGCTGGCTTGGGCTTGCCTTCGGGGAAAGCGGTTTTGAAATTTCCCGAGAGGTGGGTGATGAGATCGTAGGCGGTGCCGTCGGCCTTCAGGCTGGTGTCGAGCGAGGGATCGAGGCGCGAGGCTTTCGTAGGATCGACGAATCCGGCTCCGGTCGAGGAGCGGACGAGGGAATTCGTGGTTACCCCGCCGCCACCCGTGCGCTTGAAGGCACCGGGAAGGTAGAGCGTAATGGAGTCGATGGCCTTGGTGATGATGTTATCTTTTTGCGGCATTGCGCTCTGCGGGAGGCTGAGGACGGCGATGCCCTTGCGCTCGCCGCCGAGCAGGGTGGCATGCACGGGATCCGCCAGGACCTTGTCGGAGACAAACTCCACACCCCATGCGGAGAGCAATGACGGGAGAGTGGAGGAGGTCGGCGCGCCGCCGGGTTGGCCGGTCATTGGGTTCGGCTGGCCGCCGAGCATCTGCGCGGCGACGGAAAAGGCATCTAGACAAGCGACCACGGTGCCGCCGTTGAGGACGTATTGGTCGACGAGGAATTCCGCCTCCTTGCTGATCTCAGCCGGGTGGAAAAGGAAGAGAACCTTGATCTCGTTCGGGTCGATTTTTTCCGGAGTCATGCCCAGATCCCTAAGGTCGAAGGATTCCTTGAGCTGCTGGTAAATCACCCACGGCTGCTGCGGCTGCTGGCCGGGCATCATCGCCGGCGTTCCCGCCAGATCGAAGGCCGACATGATGCCGACAACGGGTTTTACGGGCGTGGACACCTCGGCGATGGCCTTGGAGATCTGATATTCCAGCATCGTCTCCTCGCTGGGATTCAGGAAAGGCAGGACGACTTTCTTATCGAGTGCGGAGACGGCGATGCCGAGGTAGAAATTCCCTTGTTCGTCGATGGAGCGTATCCCATCGAGATTGGCCGAATCCTCCGCGTCGGTATCGGGTTCCGGATCGATGTTCTCGATGCGGATTTTGTCATTCGAAAGGTTCTTATACTCCTTGAGCAGATCGTCCACACGGCGGATGTGAAGCTTGAGCTGACCTGGTGTGTATTCGGCATTACGGGAAGCATAGTAGCGGATCACCACCTTGGTATCGAGTTCCCCGAGGATGGATTTCGTCCCATCGGAGAGAGT
>JAIXQS010000127.1 GCA_027485615.1 Verrucomicrobiaceae bacterium | reverse complement strand
GCGGGGGGGAGGGGGGGGGGCGGGTGGGCGGGGGGGGTGTGCAGGGTTTGCGGCGTGGGGGGGGGGGCGGGCTTTTCGAGCGAGAGCCAGTTGCGCGAATAGGGGGTGTAAACCTTGTAGGGGGAACCGGATAGGGTGAGAGCCGCGGTGGGGTTGTGCATGGCGACATCGTCGTGGCCGTGGCAGGCGACGCCGAGTTCGGCGCAAAGCGTGGCGAGCTTCGCCTCGACCGCTTTCCCGAAAGGGTCTGGATCGCGGTTGAAATGGATCGCGGACGCGCCGGTCTCGGCGATGAGTTTCCGCAGTTCCTCCACGGCCTCGCCCTCGCGGATGATGAGGCGGCCTTGGAGGGTTTCCAGGTTTCTCGCCAAAGAGGCCAGGCAACCGCAGAGGAAATGCTGGCGGTTCGGCCCGGTCCAGTGGTGAGATTTTTTCCAGCGACTCAGGACGTAAACCGGTATCACGGGTGCGCTTTGGCGGGCGGCGTGGTGGAGGGCGGTGTTGTCGGCGACGCGCAGGTCGCGCCGGAACCAGTGGATGACAGGAAGCATCCGTGATGAAAGCACCTTTCCGGTTTCCGGAAAGCCGTAAATTCAGGGTTTTCTCAGAGCTTGGAAAGCAGGCTCACGCTTTTCCTGATCGTGGAGGGGCTGAGCTTGCCCTTGACCCTAGGCGCGCCTTCGAGCATGCCTCTGAGCGTTTCGAGCGTGTTCTCCGCCGCGTCGAGGGACTTGCGCGGACCGCCGAATTTCTTGTCCGGGAAATACTTCGTGAACGTCGTGCCGCCGCGGCTGATGCACAGCCTCCAGCCTTCGAAAGCGGCGTTTTCATAAGTGAATCGTGTGAGGTTTTTCTTTGATTTCATGCCTTGGAGAAGGACCAAATTCAACAGGAATAAAGCTTCCTCAAGACCGAATTCCAAGCATAAAGGACGAATCGCCCCGCATTTCTCTCTTTTTCGGCGAAAAAACATTGCAAGAAGGGCTCCGAACGATTTTCTTCGCGCCCCGCGAGCGATCGAAATCGAAAAAGCCGTCGGTCCTCCGGGCGCGAAAGCGCCCCGCTCGCTGGAGGGTAACCCGGCAACCAAGAACAAACATGTCAACCATCACACTTGCTCGCTTCGAGCTCCCCAACCGTCTCGTTCGCAACGAGGAAACCGCCACCGACACCTACGCGCAGTTCGTCGCGGAACCCTTTGAGCGCGGCTACGGCCACACCATCGGGAACACCCTCCGCCGCGTCCTGCTCTCCTCGCTTGAGGGCGCATCCATCACCTCCGTGCGCATCGCCGGTGTGCAACACGAATTTTCCAGCCTCCCCGGCGTGGTCGAGGATGTCACAGACATCGTCCTGAACCTCAAGAAGGTGAAGTTCGCTCACAACGACAAGGAGCCCCGCATCCTTTCCATCAAGGTCGAGAAGGACGGCATCATCACCGCCGGCGACATCCAGGGCGATAACATCTACGACGTGGTCAACAAGGACCAGGTTATCTGCACCCTCGACAAGAAGGTGAAGTTCGATTGCGAGTTCGAAGTCCGCGTTGGACGCGGTTTCTCCACCGGAGACGAGAATAAGCGCAAGGATCAGCCCATCGGCGTGATCGCGATCGACTCGATCTTCTCCCCCGTGACCCGCGTCAAATACAGCGTGGACACCACCCGCGTCGGCCAGATGACCGACTTCGACAAGCTCACCATCGACATCTGGACGGACGGCCGCATCACCCCGCAGGACGCGCTCCTACAGGCTTCCGCGATCCTCCGCCACCACCTCGACGTGTTCGTCAACTACGATGAGAACGCCGTCGATTTCGAAGAGGCACCCGCCGAGTCCAGCGAGGAGAACGCCGCTCTCAAGAAGCTGCTCAACATGTCGGTCAACGAGATCGAGCTTTCCGTCCGCGCGGCGAACTGCCTGAACAACGCGAACATCACTTCCGTCGGCCAGCTCGCTATGAAGTCCGAGGCGGAGATGCTGAAATACCGCAACTTCGGGAAAAAATCCCTCAACGAGATCAAGGACAAGCTCGTCGAACTCGGCCTCGGCCTTGGCATGACCTTCGAGCCGGCGCTTCTTGCCGGCGGTTCCATCGCCACCCGCGGCCCGCGCCTCGGGGCCGAAGACGAAACCCCTGTCGGTCTCGCCGATCTCATCGCGCAGAACCTCGACGACTGATACAAACCCTCTATCCAAACCACTAAAGGAAGCCACCGATGAGACATCGCCGCAATACCACCAAGCTCAAACGCACCGCCTCGCACCGCAAATCGCTGCTCGCCAACCTGGCTTGCAGCCTGATCGAGCACGGGCGCATCCGCACCACTTTCGGAAAAGCCAAGGCCCTGCGCCCTGTCGCCGAAAAGCTCGTCACACAGGCCAAGCGCAACGACCTGCATTCCCGCAGGCTCGCCATCGCTTTCCTGCGCCAGAAGGAAGCCGTATCGAAACTTTTCGCAGAGGTCGCACCGGCCGCCGCGGATCGCCAGGGCGGTTACTGCCGCATCACGAAACTCGGCCAACGCATGACCGACTCCGCCCCGATGGCGATCATCGAGTGGGTCGATCTCCCGGCGCTTGGTGCTGAGGAAGTCATCGAGGAGCCCGCCGCCGAGGAGGCCAAGCCCGCGAAGAAAGCAGCCAAGAAAAAGGCCGCCGAGAAAACGGAAGAGCCCGCTGCGGCGGAATAATCCTTCCGATCCGAACAATCATCCAAGCCCTCCCGCGGAAACGCGCGGAGGGCTTTTTCGTTCGTGCGAGGACTGATGGCCTCACAGATTCCAGACCAATAAGTGGAGGAGGCCGCCCAGAACAATCCACGCAATCCCCAGGAAGAGCGGGATATGTTTGCGTTGGCCATGAGATGCTGCAAATCCAGCGACGGAGCCTGTCACGATAATCAATGCCGAAGCCCCAGCAAGAATCAGTCCAAGCAGCTTCGGCCACGCGTCCATTTCGCTGCTAATCCATTCTTCGGCCGAAACCGATCCCGGATTGGCCGCTTCCGAGGCCAGCATTTCGCGGTATCGCCGGTCCGTCGAGGGTTGGATGCTCAACCAACTTGAAAACACCATCGATAATCCGAGAAGGAAAACGAACCATGTGAGAGTGCCACGAATTCCGTGAAATCGATGGATCCGGTTATTGGAGGGCGTTGGAAATGTGGCATTCACTTCGCCGGGATGCGGGTTTTCGCGGGGGCGTAACCGGGGGCTTCGGCGGAGATTTCCCATGCACCGCCGGTCTCCGCACCGAAATCGGGGGAGAGGCGGATGCTGCCGCTGGCGGTGCCGCGGGTTTCGGTCATGCCTTCGGAAAGCCCGAGGATGGCGGCGATGAGCTTGTCGGCGTCCTCCGGTTTCAGTGCGACCTGCGCAGGCATCGGGACATCGCCCCACACGCCAGCGCCGCCGGCCTTGAGCTTTTCCTTGAGGCGGGCGGGGGCGTCCGCCTGGCCGGAGTATCGCAGCGCGACATCGAGATAGGACGGGCCGACTGTGCCCGAATCGACCTGATGGCAGGCGAGGCATTGGCTGGCGGTCGCGAGCTTCGCGATGTCTGCGGATAGCTCCGGGCCGCCCGCGTCGTGGCCGGTGGGCGGGATGTAGCGGGCGCGAACCTTGAGCTGCTTGGTATCGGGCGCGCGCTCGGATTTGATGATGAAACTCACCGCATCGCCGAAACCGGGTTTGCCGTTCGTTTTGCCCAGCTCGAGGGCGAGCGAAGGAAGCTCCGCATTGCTGGCGAGCGCAATGCGCGCGATCGCGATCGCGCCTTTGTCATCCGTCGCAACGGCGCGGATTTCCTCGAAGGTGCCTTCCGGTATGGTGACAGTGGATCCTGTGCCGAGCTTCCTTTCCGTGACGCCTTCGGTGAGATACCAGGTCACGGTCAGCTTGCCACCTTCGGGGTCGGCGGCCTGGTCCACGCTGTAGCTGTTGGCGGCGGATTTGATGGTGATGGTCGGTGGCTTGTTACCGTCGTCGGGAAGGAGGCGGGAAACGGAGCCGTTCTTGTTGAAATACCAGTCGGAGCCGTATTCCAGGAGGACGAGCGAGCCGTCCTTGTCCATTTCCAGATCCATCGGGTGGACGAGCTTTTCCATGAAGACTTCCAGCTTTTCGACCTTCTCCTGCGCGTCGAGCTTCACCTTGAAGATCTTGCCGCGCATCCACTCGTAGGTGAGCAGGGTGCGGTCGTCCTCTTTGCCGAGGATGTTGTGTTTCCTACTAGGGTCGTGGTAGAAAACGGGCCCGGCCATCGCGTTGCGCCCGCCCTCGCCCATGGCGGGGAATTCCTCGCTTTTCGCATAGGGATACCAGATCAGCGCGGGTTGCGCGGGCGGCAGGGTTTTGAGTCCGGTGTTACGCTGGCCGGGGTTTTCCGGGGCGGCGGGATCGGTCATCTTGCCGGCCTTGTTGGCCGCGAAATCCACGATCGGGTAGGGCTTGTTGTCCGCGATCACGAAAGGCCAGCCGAAGTTGCCGGCGGCCTTGGCCTGGTTCACCTCGTCGTG